>DYPH01000199.1 GCA_020720045.1 Sorangium cellulosum
AAAGAGGGGGACGCAGACGCGTTTGTTCCGTCGTTCTACGCGACGCGGGGCGCCCGTTCGCGCAACGAAGAGACCGGTTCGACGCCCCTCAACGGTGGCCCCGCGGGGGAGCCGGCCCCGGAACCGGCCCCGATCTCCAAGGACGGCCCCTTCCGGTGACCGATCGCTGAGCGGAGCCTCGGTAGGGAGAAGTGAGCGCGGAGGTCTAGCGGCCTTCGCGCTCTTCTTCGTTTCCCGGGCTCGCACCGGCCGAGCGCCCGTGTTGAAGTGGTCCCGCCGTCTCTCGCGACGCGGCCGGTCGCGAACGGACGGGCCCCTGAGCAAGTTGCATCTGCCGTCGCGCCTGGCTCCAGGACATTTTCAGGTGCCCCCAAAGGACCGACTCGACGTGGCGACGCCGGGCGGGGCCGATCCGATGGAGCTTTTGGAACCCTTCCGGAGGGACGGCTACGAGTTCGCCGACCGTCGTCCACCCCAAGGTCGCCGCAAGGCGAATGACGGCGCGGCCCACGGGGAGCGTGAAGAGGGGAGCCGCGAGCAACGCCGGATCGACGACGGCGTTGGGCACCTCCGCCAGCCGCGGATCCGCCGGGACGGGCGGCGGGAGCCCAAGCGCCACGCGCGCCTCTTCCCAGGAACACCCGAGCCACCTCTGCAAGCGATGCCGAATCTCGGCGGTGTCGTCGCGCGTCCCTCGCCGGCGCCAGACGATGTCGGCCACCGCTTCCGGGCCGGCGACCACGAGATCGCGTGGCGTCGTCCACCCTTGCGAGCGTGCCAATGCGCGGAAGCGGCGTGTCGGTCCGAAGACGTTGAACGAAGCGTCGAGGCGCTCTTGGAAGGAGAGCGCCGCGCGCACGGAGCGAGCGCGGGGCGTGGGCATGGGACAGATCTACTTGGGGTTCGGGTCTTTGGGGAGGTTCGAGGCCACGATCCGCTGCTCACGCATGAGGCGCGCGACGCGACGCTCACTTACCCGAAGCTTGTGCTTCTCCTTGAGTTCACGATGAATCCGGGGACTCCCGAAGGTCCCCCCGGAAGCTCGGAAGATTCGCCGAATCATGGCGAGGAGCCGCTCGTCCGGGAGCGCGACCGGCACCGACCGCCGGGGCGAAACAAATGCGTAAAAGCCCCCGGTGGTGACGCCGAGCAGCGCACACTGGACGATGACGGGCCAGCGCCCCTTCGTGGCGTTGATAAACGCAAACCTCCGCCGTTTCGCCACGCGAAGCAGGAGAGGTGTGCGAAGCGCATCGCGCTCGGCTTCGGCTACAGCCAGGTGCTCGCGGAGGGCGAGCAGTTCGTCGTGTTCGGTCACCGTGCGTTTCTTTTCCGAAGCCACGACGCCGACTCTACCGCGCATCGTGCTCGTCTCGCCCCGACGAAGCGCCGGATCCGAGACCTTCGTCGGGGGAACCCGCGTCCTCACCGGCGGGCGCCGGCGCAGGCTGCAGGGCCTGGTGCACGTCGACCGAGAACCGCTCCGCCTGCGTACAAAGCGCGCGGACTACCGGCCAGGAGTCGCGGATCTGGCTCTCACGCTGCTGGTATTCCCGTCTTGTCTTCTTGATGCCCGTCTTCTTCCCAAGCGCCGCCAACTGCTTTTCGAGGTTGAAATTGCATTCGATGCCCCGGTGGAGCGCGTGGGGCATAGCGAGCACACCTGCCGCGAGCCAGGCCTCGACCGCCTTCGATGGTACGCAGAGCACCGTCTTCGGGCCGAAGGCCGCAAGACCGGTCCAAGCAAGCAGGCAGCCCCGGACGACGTCCGCAGCGCCTTCCGGGGGCGGGCATGCGACGCTTTGCGGGAGCAAGGGCCACCCTTGCTCCTGCGCGCGCATGGCCGTTTCTGGGCTGACGTCCGAATAGGCCATCTCCGCAACGTCGGCGTCGAGGTGGAGCACGAACAGATCGAACTCCGGCATCAAGGGGTCTCCCTCGAAGCTTGAACCCCCTCGTTCGGCGAACGCATCGCACCAGCGGAGGACGCCGCCCCAGCCGGTTCCGATTTGCGGGTTCGTCGCCTCCGGCTGGAGCAGCGTGAGCACGAAGGGGCGCGGAAGCAGCGCCTTCAACGCCGCTTCAATAATGACCGCGTCGGTCGGCCCTTCCGCGACCAGCGCCACCCGAAGGTCAGACATTGGGGACTGCGCCAAGATTGCCCATCGCCCAAAGCCGCGAGAGCGGGAACGTCTTGTTTTGCTCTTTCAGTTCGGACGAGAACGCAATGCGCCGGACGGTCGTATGCCCCTCGCTATTCCGCTCAACGGCGAAAAGACGGACCTCGTCATCGAGGGAGAGCCCGTCGAGGACCGCCGGATTGTGGGCCGTGAAGAGGAGTTGCCGATCCGGGTCTGCATGTCGAAGCCAGCCGGCGAGACGGGAGACGAGCCGCGTAACCAATCGTGGATTGAGGGCCGAATCGAGGTTGTCGATCGCAAAGATCGAAGGCGAGGACGGCGAGAGACACAGAACGGCCGCAAATAGGACGTAGAGCGCCCCTTCGCTCGCATCATAGGCCGTCAGTGTATTGCGCGACCACGCCATAAAGCGGTCGGTGAACCGTAGCGATTGTTTGGCGCGCGGAACGGAGGGCGAAAGGAGCGCATGGGTCGCATCCGTTGCGCTGACGTCGGCGACCCAGTCGATAAGTTCCAGGACGCTGTCGAGTTGCTCCTCGTCAACGGCACGCTTTAGAGTTTCAAAGCCTTGAGCCAGTCCCCCACCGACAAGCCCCACCGGGGGACGTGTTTGAGGATCGGGCACCATGGCTCGAAGCGCGGGCGTGTTTGGGGAGTAGATCGCGTAGTTTTGAAGCGCCTTGAGGAGCACAGAAGCGGGCGCACCTGGGGCCATTTCGACGACCTTCAATGCAGCTAGACCAGCAGTCTCGTCGAGATTGAGTGCCCCCTTGTTCTTCGGAGCGCGCGATACAAGCTTCACCTCGCCGTCCGATAGAATTTCGGAATTGAAGGACCACGCCAGCTCCGGCTTCTTGAGCGGGTTCAGTAGGGAGACGCGGTAGGCCGCCTCCGCGTCGGGCCGAACCGCCACCCCACTGGCCTCAAGGAAAATATGCGGGGGGATTTGGCCGCTCGCGAAGGAGGTCTTGAACAACCTTGGAAGCCCCGCACGTACCCCACGACGGAGGATGGCTTCGTCGTCAACACGTCCGCTGGCTGCTGCGCTCAGCACGCCGAGCGCCTCAAGGACATTGCTCTTTCCGACGCCGTTTGCACCGATAAAGCAGTTTACCCGACCGAGCGAGATCGTCTGATCGACGATCGATTTGAATCCCTTGATGCGAAACTCACTCAGTCTCATAAAGTGCTCCGTTCGCAGCTTCGCGTCGCCGATTCCGTCAAGAAGCGTCGCTAGCGCATGCACCGCTGCGCGCGAAGGAGTACTCCGCACGACGCAGCAACGGCAAACGTTCTGCGGCTCCGAGGTTGAGCAGCCAACGAAGACCCACGACCCGAATGGGCGCCGATTCCCGTCAAAGAAATCGGTGGGCGACCGCGTAGGCTTCGAAGTCCTCTTGGGGCCAGGTCTTCGCGAGGAGTTCAGCGACCGCGGCGACCCGCGACGCGTCCGTCCGCGAAGCGGGAGACGGCGCGGAGTTCGAGGCAAACGCCTTCGCGAAGGGGGGGGCGCGTCGGCGTCGGGCGTGTGCAGCAGCACCTCGTCCAAGCGCCACCGGCAGGTCGAGGGGCCCCTGGCAAAGTGGGCCCGCCGTCTCTCGCGACGCCGCTGCCAGCAAATTCGCTGGCGGTCGCGAACGGACGGGCCCCTGGGCGAGTTGCAGCTGCCGTCGCGCGGCGCATCCCGGCCGCTACCGCCCCGGATGTCGAAGAGGCGGGGACCGTTCGAAAATTTCCGAGGATCGTCCAGAAACAAGAGCCCCGCACCCCCGGGAAGGCGGGGCCTCGATTGCTGTGGCGGTGGAGTCACCGTTCGCTGCGAATCAAGCGAAATCCCGCCCCGGGAGAACGAGTCGACGCGGGAATGGGCAGGAGGCGCGCAGTGCTTCGAAGGCCGTAGGGAGGCAGCGTTGCAGCGCCCCCTCGGCTGACGACGAACAGCGACGCCGCCAGGGTGCCTGCGAAGGTCGTCGTGTCTTCGGGGTCTATTTCTTCCCGGAAATACGGCACACTCCGTCGGCCCTCGACCACCCATTCGAATGCGTTGCCAAAGATATCGTAGAGGCCGAAACCGTTCGCTAGCTTTTGGCCGACGGGGTGAATCCCGTTTCCATCAATGGCGTACCACGCCCAGGGGCGCAAGTTCGGTTCGTCGTAGAACGCGGTCGGATCGCCGGTATAATCGCCCCCTGGAAAGGGGGCGTTCTGCCCGGCGCGCATCGCGAACTCAAACTCGGCGCGCGTCGGCAGCCGGTAGCCAGCACACTCGGATTGCGTCGACGTCGCGAATGTTATTTGCTCGCACGTGTAATCGACGCCGACCGTGCCGTGGCACGCCGAGAGGTCGTAGCACAGCGGGCGGGTTTCCTTCGCTGACAGCGCGTTCGCGATGGCCAGCGCATCGAAGAAGGAAACGCCCGCGGGGCACTCTCCTTCGCATGGGGTGACGAAGTTTCGGTCCGTGGTGGGGAGCGTAGCCCCGAAGCCAAGGGCGGCGAATTCACTACGCGTAAACTCCTTTTGGCCGATCCACGCTGCATGGGAAAAGGTCACCTTATGGAGGTCTTCCCCATACGCGGCTCGGAGGGGGCTTCCCGCGGGGGCCCCCATCACGAAGCAGCCGGCCGGCAGGCGGCAGTAGCCGCCCGCACACGTCGGGACGACGGGAGCAGGTGCGCACCCGAAATCGCCGTACCCTTCGATGACGGGTGGTGGGCCCGCGTCGACGACGCTTGGGACCGGAGGACTCGCGTCCAGGGCTGACGCAGCGGGGTGTGCGTCCGGCCCCGCATCGACGACCGGTGCCGTGGACGCCGGAATGCGGTCGCCGCGACAGCCGAGAAGCGCGCACGCGAGGAGCGAGATCGCCGTCTTGGTGCGCATCACGGCGCTCCGTCGACGCCGTTGATAAATCCACCTACCGAAAGTCTATTAAAGCGCGCACTACCGACACCCCATTTGTTCAATCCCGCCGCTTCCAGCGTTCCCCAATTGAACGGCGACGACAGCGTGCAGAGGAACGTCTGATTGACGTCGCCACTGTTGCACGCCCCCTTCACAAGACTTTGCACGTCTGTGAACGTAATTGCGTCCGCCGGAAGCATGTAGTACGGATACGTGGAGGAGGCCGGTTTTCCGGACGAGAGCGACCATAGGAAGGTCAAGAAATCCCACTCCGTCGCCTGTTCGCCGGTGTAGTCGCCGCCGACAACCGGCTTGTTGCATCGTGCCCGCTGCCACCCAGTCGGCACACCGTTCAACATGCCACCAGGGGTCGCGCAGTTGATGGCGACCGGCGGGTGGGCGATGTTCCACGACTCGTATTTCACGTCCTTGTAATACGGGAACGTACACACGCCGCTTCCAGAGGCACCGCTACGCTCTTCGTTGAAGACCCGCGCGGCGAAATAGTGCGCGAACCCCTCGTTAAACGCCGGTCCGTAGTTCATCCGACCTTGCAGACAGTGCCGCGAGTTGCCAGTGCCGACGTGCTGGCAATTGCAAACCGAGTTCGGGTCGGTCCCGTCGGTCAACACCGACGAGGTCGGGTAGTTCACGTCGACAAATCCGAACGTCCGGGCCTGCACCACATGACCAAGTTCGTGACCAATCGTCGTTCGCTCGAACGTCACGGAACTCGTGGGACTGGCGAACGCGTCGCCGGGCGCGGCAAGCGGGTAGTAGTTTCCGGTAGTTGTGCTCCGAGCCAGGAGCATCCCAAAGCAAGCCCCCGCACCTCCGGCGGCCCCCTCGGCTAGGCGTTCCGTGGTCGAGGTGGCGGTCGCGTTCGCGGCGACCTGGTACTTGTTGCAGTTGGCTGCGCTCGGGAGGTCCGAAATCGTGGTCGCCCAGTAAATGGGCGCGGTGGTAGTGCCGCCGTAGGGCGTCCAGCTGGTGATCGGCGGAAGCCCGTCGACCATAGTTACGACACGCGAAACGACCGCCCCGATTCGCGAGGCGATGCCGGCCGGCATCGAGATTGTGCGGGACGACGTGCCAGCGGTCGTGAAACTGAGACTCTGGCCAGCGACCGGATTCAGTTCAAAAAAGGCGTCGCTCGGGCTCGTTACCGGGGCTGTGCCGGGAGTTCCAAAACGCGAAGTCGCATAGACGGAGATGTAGGACGGAACGAAGCGAAGTGTCGTAAACGTCAGCGTGGCGCATCCGTCGTTGTCGAGATACCGGGAGGACGACCCGGTCTGGCCCAAGCTATCTGGCCACTGAAAGGTCACCTGCAAGCCTGACGCTGGGGATACATCGTTCACGAATGCGGTCGCATTCACGCCGGAACTATCGCGAAAGGCGCCCGTGTTGTCCCACTGGAGGCAAACTTTGTAGCGCGGTAGAACCGGGAAATTGAGTCCGCGGTTTTCTTGCGGCGGAGGGAGGACCAAGGGCGCGGGGGCGCGTTCGTCGAACGGGAGAGCCAAGACTTCAGGGACG
>DYPH01000066.1 GCA_020720045.1 Sorangium cellulosum
TTTCGCGAGGACGTGTCGCACTCCGAAAAGGAGATTCCGAGCAGCTACCTAGGAATCTGCAGCCGGCTCCTGCAAAAATACCGCGCCCTTCGGTGGTGGCGGCGCCTACATGGCGTCGGCATGGGCATCGATCCGGAACTCCTTCGCGAAGTCATGCAGAACGCCGTTCCCTTCAATCGCTTCCTCGGGATGCAGTTTGAAGTGGCGGAGCGCGGCTACTGCCGCATCCGTGTCCCCTTTCGCGAAGATTTCATTGGTGATCCGACGAGGCCCGCCCTCCACGGCGGACTCGCCGCCACGCTCGCGGACGTCGCGGGCGGCCTTGCCGTATGGACGTACGCCGATGACCCGCGCAGCCGCGTCTCGACGATCGACATGCGCATCGATTACCTGCGCCCCGGCCGCCTGATTGATCTGTATGCAGAAGCGCGAGTGGTTCGCGTAGGAAGTCGCGTCGGCGTAGCCGATATGTTCGTCTTCCACGCCGACGCACCGACCGAATACGTCGCGACGGGGAAGGGGGTCTACAACATCGTACTCCCCCGCGAAAAGTCGGTAGATAACCTTTGAGTACGGGCGTTTAGCGGGCGCAGCGACCGCCAATAGCCCAGTATTTTCGTGCGGGGGTTACCGCGTAGTCGGCCATCGAAATGGCGTGGCCTTCAAAGGACCCTTGCCACAAGGCAACGGTGAGTCCTGCCGAATATTCAAAGACGAGGCCGGCCAAATCTGCGTGCCCAAACGGCCCATAGCCGAGCGGGCGGCGCCCCGGTGCGGCGATCAGCGCCGATCGGTCGAGGTCGGCGTTCTGGGGGTAGGTCGGCCAGGCGTAGAGCTTGTTGAAGATTGCAAGATCGGGGTTCCACGCCGTGTTCCCCCAGGGATAGCTCCGCCCACCGAGGGCGGCGCGAAGCTCGCCCATCGTCGGTAGTCGCCCCCCATCCCAGGCGCAAAACGCTGCGAGGATGGGGCCAGTAAAGCAATTTTGTGCCTTTGTATCGAGCACGTCCTTGGAGAATGCGTGGTCGATATCTCCATTGTCTACGGTATTTGCTTTCGTCGGAAGCCAGAACGTTCGCCCGCCGTTGCCGCGGAGGTAGCAGCCGGCGGCTTCTCCGGCCCCCGTCGTTCCGGCCCCCAGCAACTGCGCGACGTCGTTCCAGCCTGCCGGGACATAGCTGTTCCAAGCGGGGTTCCAGCCCGCGGGCGGATTCGCCTGCACATACCCGCGTACATTTCCATCAACGCGAGCAATGAACTGCTGGATACGGCCGGAAGTAACCAGGTACTTGTCAAGGGTCCCCGCGACTCCAGGGACCGGCAGCGATGTACAGCAACTCTCGTGTTTCATCGCCGGGTCGGGAATCTGATTTCCGGCGGCATCAAGGAGCCAGGGCTCGCCGGCTCCGCACGTATCGCCGCCGTAGTGGGCCGCGCAACTACGCGCAGCAATACACGTTCCTTTGTAGTCACAGCCGTCGCTCGCACAGTCGATATGGGCGTTGCAACGCTTGCCCACCACGCACTTCACGCCAGAGATTCCGCCGCAGTCGACGTCACTTTCAGTCCCATTCTTCACGCCATCGGTTGCCGTGGGAGCTGAACACAGTGCGGATGTACAAACGCCACTTTCGCAGTCGGTGGCCGCTGAACAAATACGTCCAGAATAACATTTGGGGGCCTTCGTTCCGCCGCAATCAATATCTGTTTCGTCGCCATCGGCGACACCGTTGTCCGGGAGGCCCTCCGCGCAGCGCCCGCTGCTGCATCGTCGACTCACACAGTCATTGTTGGCGTTGCAGGCGAGCCCCGTCGTACATTTCGATGCGTTTGGACCGCCGCAATCGAGGTCGGTTTCTTGGCCGTTCTTTCGTCCGTCGGTCCCGGTCGGGAGTGCACATTTTCCGCCGGTACAGACGCGGTCGAGGCAGTCGTTATCGACCGCGCAGCCGAGCCCCGTTGCACACGGCGGCGCTGAGGTCCCTCCGCAGTCGACGTCGGTCTCGCCGTTGTTCCGGACTTTGTCGGTCGCCGAGCCCGGCCGGCAGACCCCCTCCAGGCAGACGCCGCCTCCGCACGTCGATGCGTCGACGCAGGCGGTCCCGTTTGCTTGGGAGCCTGCGGGGGCGGCATCTTCGCTACTGCAGGCGGAGAGGGCTGCGAGGAGCGAAACGGCAAGGCCGACTGCGAGGCCGAAGGGGCGCGTGCCGTGGGGTGAGAATACCGTCGCCATACGGCGAAACGTAGCATGGCCCGTCGCGATGGGCGTCGCGAACGGTCACAAATTAATTTAAAGATAATGAGAGTTTCCACCCCCACCACGCTGGCCACGACAATGCGTGCCTCCTCGTGGTAGTCCCCTCTGGGCATGGCGTCGACCGGCGAAAGAGGCGGCGATCGCAGCGGGACCTGCTGCGGGCGGTGGACCCTGGAAGAACGCGCTTCATCGACGCTGATCGCCGACACCTACGTGGCGATCGGCCGCAAGAATGCACGCGCGCTGATTGAGGTCGTCCGCGCCGCCTTCTCCGCCGATGCTTCGCTCACGGCTGCGTTTCGACGGGAGAGCCTTGCCACGTCGCGGGTTCGTCATCCCGCGCTCCCTCCGATCCTCGACGACGGCGCGACCGACGACGGCGTCCCCTGGGTCGCCCGGTTGCTGCCAGCCGGCCTGCCTCTTTCCTTGGAATTGTGGAGAGATCGGCCGTCGAACAGCCTTGCGGCGGACGGGCACAGCGCATCACCCGCGTCGCGGCACGCGCGGATGATGGCGGTGGCCGATCCGCTTGGCGACGCTCTCGTTCACGCCCACCGGCTCGGCGTGATTCACGGCGATCTCCGCCCCGAGAACCTCTTTTGGGAACCGGCGACGGTCCTCGGGTTCGTCGGCGCCGAGCTCGTCGCGCGGATCCCGTCGGAGCAACGGCCGATTTCCCACTTTGCGTACGCCGCGCCGGAGACGGCTGCCGGAGAGCTGCCCGATGCGCGCTCCGATCAGTTTGCATTTGCCGCGGTACTCTCTGCCATTTTGTTTGGTGGATCTCTTCGTCGGCCAACGACACATAAGGGCGCTCTTCAATGCGCAAAAGACGAGCCGTACGACACTCTCCTTCTTGCCCGCCGCGACGACGCTGGTGACGGAACTGGTGGAGTGCTCGAAGTTCTCGCGGTCGCACTGGCGACCCGTCCTGAAGACCGGTTCTCAGATGTTTCCGAATTTTTATTGGCACTTGCTAGGACCGCGCGGAGTTCTCCACGAACGCATCCGTCCGCGAAGCGGGAGACGGCGCGGAGTTCTTGCCGAACGCGTTCAACGCCGGCCGCACCGCTGTCAGCGCCGCCCGAGCCGGCGCGCGTGAGTTCCGCTCCGGTCTCTGCGAGTGTTGCTGGAAAAGGTGGCAGAAAGAGTCAAAGTGCTGAGCTGTTGCTCTCTTTGAATCTTCCGGAAAATCTCCCGAATTTTGGTTTCGCGCCGATGCCCTCGCGCGAAGTCGCCTCCGCCGACATTGCGGGCGAACGGAGGGGCGTGCTTCCGCCGTTCGAGCCGGTGGCGCGACGCCCGGTCCCATCGCTCTTGCCACCGGGGACGGTTCGGCCGGTTCCGTCGGTTCTTCCGCAGGTTCCGTCGTCTTTACCGTCGCCACCGTCGGCGTCGCGGATCGAAGTTCCGGTGCCGGTCCTCGAACTCCCCGCCCCGTCCGCGCGAGCTGCGACCGATTCAAAGCCGGTTTCCAGCCAGGACGCCGAGCTGAAGGCGGCACGCCAGAATGGCCCGCGGAGCGAGCCGCCGGGACCTCCCCAATCCTCGGAGCCTTCACGCGTTCTCCGATCCAGCGTCTCGCCGGGCGGAGACAATCGTGTAAGTCCCTCGCTCCCGCGCATTTCCGCCGTTCAAATCTCTCTCGCACCGCCGCCGCCACGCGCCCCGATCCTTCCGTGGGTGATCGCTGCGATCGCCGTTGTTGTGGCGCTAGTGGCTGTATTCTTTCGTGTTAAATAGATGAATTCGTTAAGAATTTGGAGCGATGGCCGCAAGCATCCTTCCTGAGGCGGCGCCATCCCTCCGGAAGGAATGGTACTCGTCATCGCAGTAGGTGCAGCCGCCTACGAGCGCGATTGCTTCCTTTGAAAGTCCACTTTTTTCCAATTGAAATGCGACGCACGCCCGAAGATCGACGAGCGGCTTCCCGGCGCGCGATCGTCCGTTTGCGAAGCGACGATCTTCCGGCATCGCCCCGCCGTCGACGAGAGCATCGACGACCTCCGGGCCGACCTCGAAGCAGCAGGGCCCGATGGCGGGGCCGATCGCCGCCAAGATGGTGCCCGGCCGGCTACCGAGTCGAGCGACCGCCGCGGGAGCGATCCCAGCGACGACGCCACGCCAGCCGGCGTGAACGGCAGCGACGGCCCCGGAAACGCGATCGGCGAGGAGGATCGGCACGCAGTCGGCGGTGCGGACACCGACGGCGGGACCACCAGGAAACGAAAGAAGTCCATCCGCTTCCGTCTGCTCGGAGCTTACCGAGCCTTCGACGAGGGTCGCCCCGTGGACCTGCTTGGTCTGCCGGACTTCGCCAAGGCCGGTTGCGACCGCAAAGGCGGCGAGAGCCGCCCCGCGCCCGGGCGCCTCGAAGGCGTGGTCGCTCGCCTCCTGCGCGCTCCGAAGGCTGAAGCCGTGGCGGAAGGGGCCGAGGAGTGGAGTGCGAAGGGGCACGGGGGCAGGCATAGCGCCGACGATAGCTTGAGATTCTGGGTTTGACAGCGCACCGCTCTGTGGCTGTAGTAGGCAGACCGCATGGCGACCGCCGACCCTTCCCCGACGACGAGTGCAGGCGCAACGGGCGCGTCGTCTGGGCGTGCCGATCCATTTATCGGCAAGACGATTTTCGACGCTCAATACGAGATTCAGGAGCGCATCGGCGCGGGGGGAATGGGCGCTGTCTACAAGGCCTTCCAGCCGGAGATGAACCGCTTCGTCGCCGTGAAGGTGCTTCACGCCCGCCTTACCGGTCGTCAAGACCTCGCCGCACGCTTCCGCCGCGAGGCGCGAGCGATGAGTCACCTGTCCCACCCAAATACCGTCCGAGTCCTGCACTTTGGCGAAATTGAAGAAGGTGTACTCTGCATCGTGATGGAGCTCTTGGAGGGGAAGAACCTGCACGGCGTTGTCCGAAGCAGCGGCCCCTTGGCTCCGGCGCGTGCCCTCCGGATCGTCGCGCAGGCCGCCTTCGCCCTCGATGAAGCGCACCTGTCTGGGATCATTCATCGGGATTTGAAGCCGGAGAACCTATTCGTCTGCGCGAAGGGGCCGACGAGCGACTTCGTGAAGGTTCTCGACTTCGGTCTCGCGAAGGTCTCACCGAGGGAGGTCGGCCCCGAGTCGATCCAGCTCACGAAGGAGGGGATGGTCTTCGGAACGCCCGAGTTCATGAGCCCCGAACAGGCGCAGGCGCTCCCGCTCAGTCCGGCCAGCGACGTCTATGCGCTCGCCGTGATTCTCTACGAAGCCTTGACGGGGAAGTTGCCCTTCGACGCTCGTTCTCCCAACGATTTCTTGAAGATGCACGCTTCGGCCCCGCCGATCCCCCTCGACGAGCGCGTCGACGGACTCAAGTTCCCGAAGGCGCTCGTTCAACTCGTTGACCGCGCACTCGCGAAGCGGCCCGAAGATCGCTTCCCGTCGGCGGCCGCGTTCGGCGATGCCCTCCTCGCGCTCGCCAACGAAATCTCCCTTCCAAGCTCCATTAGCCTCCTCCCTGCGTCGGCGTCGGCACCGCCCGTGGCGACCGCGGCGACCTCGGAGGGGGCGGCCGCGAAGCTGCCCGATCTCCGCGGCTCCTCGGAGACCGACTCCGAGCCGATTTCTCGCGGGCAGAGCGGCATTCGCCAACGCTCGGTCCCGGCGCCCGAGCTGGCGGCGCCTCCTCCGGCCCCCGTGCCGGTGACGGCCCCTCGTTCGGCGATCCCTTCGTACGTGCTCTTCTTTGCCGGTCTCGCCATCGGCATCGGCGCTGCGGCGCTCCTGTTCCGCCACTGACCGCGGGCAAAATCCCCGCGATTCTGGCGTAAATTGTTCAGATAGGACTACGTTCTGCGCCGTGAAGCGCCCGGAAGATCCTTCGAATTCGCCGCCATCGGAGGATGCCTTCGCGCCGACGGAGAGGGATCCTGCAAAATCGCCGGCCGAGGCCCCGGTCGTTGTGGGCCCGCCTTCTCTCGCGCCGCGGTTGCCGCGCCCTTCGGAACCACGCCGCGATCGGGAGGTTTCGGCGCGGAATCGGGTGAACGTCCGCGACGTTTCCGAGGATGCCGAGGCACCCCGCAAACCATCGACTCTTCGACGGGCGGATCGAACGGCCAAACCGAGCATGTTCCGTCGCGCCCTTTACGTCCTTCGAACGGCCGCCCTCTTTGGGCTTGCGCTTGCGGTCGGCGCCGGGATCGCCCTCGCCCTCTACGTGCGAAAGCTCGAAGGAGAGCTGCCTGAAGTTAAGGAACTCAAAGGCAATTACAAGCCACCGCAGGTGACGCGGATCCTCGGTCGGGACAAGACCATTTTGGCCGAAGTCTTCACGGAGCGCCGTACCGTCGTCCCGATCGGGGACCTTCCTCCCCACGTAAAGCTCGCTGCTCTCGCCGCAGAGGATGCCAATTTTTATGAGCACGAAGGGCTCAATTATATTGGTATTTTTCGTGCGATGCTCGTGAATCTTCGCCACGGAAAGTGGAAGCAGGGGGGCTCGACGATCACCCAGCAGGTGGTCAAGAACGTCCTTCTCGACCCGGAAAAATCCTTCCGTCGCAAAGTTCGTGAGGCGCTTCTTGCCCGCCGGCTTGAGCAGACTTTGTCGAAAGACGAAATCCTCGAACTGTATTTGAACCACATCTACTTCGGGCGTGGTCGCTACGGCATCGAGGAGGCGGCTCGCGATAGCTTCGGCAAGAGTGCCAAGGATCTCTCCATTGCGGAGGCGGCTCTTCTTGCCGGAACGATCGCGTGTCCGGAGAGCTGTTCCCCCCGGAAGGACCCCAAGCGCGCCCTCGAGCGGCGCGCTTTCGTCCTCGACCAGATGAACGCGAAGGGGTTCTTTCGCGGCGCCGAGGCCGACTTCGAAGCGGCCCGCGTCGAGACGGTGCATCTTGCAGCTATTGCGGAAACCCACGACGAACTTGCGCCGGAAGTCGTGAGCTACGTTCGCAGACTTCTTCATGATTTGGAGCCAGAACGGGCAACGCGTGGCGGCTTCACCGTCGAGACGACGATCGACCCAAAGCTTCAGCGGCTCGCGCGCGACTCTGTCGTCACGAACCTTGCCGCCTTCGACAAGCGTCGAGGCCTCACCGGCCCACTTAAGGTTCCGCAACTCCTTGATAAACGGGGAAAGGCGAAGCCGCTCGGTCGCTGGGAAAAGCCCTGGGAAGGGGCTCCGCAAGCCTACCGGACCTACGTCGGCATCGTGGGGGCCGCCGATGACGCTGCGGGGACGTTTGACGTTCAGGTGGGTAACGTCACCGGCGTCGTAAAATTGTCCGACTACCCCCGCTACAATCCACAAAAATTGGCACCAAGTGGGTTTGCCCCCCCGGGGGCATTTGTGCGCGTGTCCTTGCTTGCGCCGCCAGCAAGCAAAGATGGAAAAGACGGAAAAGACGCAAAGAACGACACCACCCCGCCCGATGGAAAACCGGGCTATAAAGTCCCACTTCGTCTCGAAATTGGCCCCGAAGCGGCATTTGTTGCTCTCGACGCACGGACCCGCGATGTGCTTGCCCTCGTCGGGAACTACGAAGGGGCCCCGTCCGGGCTCGACCGCGTCAACCAGGCGGAACGCCAGCCGGGGTCGACCTTCAAGCCAATTCTCTACGGGTACGCCCTGAAGAGCCGCCGATGGACGCCGGCGAGCATGGTCGACATCAATCCGCAGTCGTTTGGAAATTACAAACCTTCAAACTACGAAGGCTGGACGGCGAAAGATCCTTTGCGGCTTCGCGAGGTGTTGGCGAACTCGGTGAATGTTGGCGCCGTGCGGGTCATGGAAGACGTCGGACCAGCAAACATTGTCTCGTTCGCCCAAGCGCTGGGAATCAAATCGAAGCTCGCCCCCGATCTCTCCCTCGCGCTTGGCAGCTACGAGGTCAAACCGATCGAACTGGCCGGCGCCTATGCCACATTCGCTACGCTTGGAACCTACGTAGAGCCTCGATTTGTAACGCGAATCGTCGGCCCGGAGGGCAAGGAAGTGCCGCTGCCCGAGAGGGCCGCACCGAAGCGGGTGATGGACGACGCCGAGGCTTGGCTGCTCGTCGACATGATGAAGAGCGTCGTCGACCACGGAACGGCGATCCGCGCGAAGAGCCTTAGCCGCCCGGTCGCAGGGAAGACGGGCACGAGCAACGATTCGAAAGATACGTGGTTTGCCGGCTTTTCCCCCGACTTCGTCGCCGTGAGCTGGGTCGGCTTTGACGACGGGCGCCCCCTCGGGGCGGGGGAAGCGGGGGGCGTCACCGCTCTCCCGCCATGGATCGCCTTCATGAAGGGGGCCGAGGAAGGCAAGCCGGCCGTCGACTTTCCGAAACCTGCTGGCATTGTGACCGTAGCCGTCGACAAGAAAACGGGATTGCTCCCCTTCGCCGACGACCCGGAAACCATGGATGAAAATTTCCTCGCAGGGACCGAGCCAAAGGATGTCGCCGAGCCGGTAGCACCGGATGGTGGCGTCCCAGAAGAGGGCGGTTTACCGACACTTCCGCCTCCGGGCACCGTCGAAGAGTCGACGGACGCCTCGGTCTCCGCGCGCCCTGACGCAGCCCGATGAGGCTCGCGCTTCGACTTTTTCTCGCCTTCGGACTTCTCGGCGCGGCGACGCCGTTGCTACTCGGTCATCGGCTCCGCGAAGAGCGAAGAAACGACGAAGTCGGGCGCTTTCACAAAGACCTTTCCGGCGCCTGCGATGCCATCGCGGGCGAGCTGGGGCGCGAGGCGGAGCGCGACGCAAGACTCTTGCAGAATGCATGCGCTTCGCCGGACCTCGCCGAGAAGCTTCGGGAAGAGCCCCCCACGGGACGTGCCCCCTCAAGTGCGGGCGCCGCTGCCCGACGCGCGGCGGCGGAGGGGATCGTCGCCCGGCTCGGCCCCTACGTGAGCGGAACGCGGAACGCCTTCGACCTCGACGAACTTGTGCTCCTTCGCAGCGACGGGGACCCGATCGCTGCCGATCCACGTGTACTCCACACGCACTCGCCAGCGACGTTTGCCAAAGAAATTCTTGGGGCTCCGCGCGCGAGCCTTGCACCGCGCACGCCGAGCGATCTCCGTGCCGGCCTCGCCTTTCGCGGGGAACCTTCCGATCCGACCGAGCTGGTGCGCTGCCGCCTTGCCGGTCGTCCGGACGTCACCCTCCTTGGGGCCCGCAATTTGGTTCCGGCCGCCGAGCGGCTCGCGAAGCCCTTCGGGGTCGCCCCGAGCTTTGCCACGTCGGCCCCACGGGACCCGCCGGGGACGGTACGCGCCGTATGCGCGTTGCCGTTGGGGGATACGACCGTCTCCCTCGCCGTCACGAAGAGCGAAGCTGCTCTCCTCGCTGCGCTCGCGAGTGGCGACAGAACCGTGTATGGTACATCTGGTTTTGCAGCGGCGGCGGCGGTCCTTCTCGCCCTCCTCTTTGCGCGAAATCTTGGAAAGCCGCTGGCGCAGCTCGCCGAGGAAGCCTCGAAAGTTGCCGAAGAAAAGGCGCGTCCGCTCGGCGTGCGCGGCTCCGGAGAAATTGCCGAATTGGCCCAAGCTTTCGATCGAATGATCGAAGATCTCGCGGCCACTCGTCGGAAGCTCGCCGCCGCCTCTCGCGTCGCCGCGTGGCGCGAAGTCGCCCGCCGGGTGGCGCACGAGATAAAAAATCCGCTCATGCCGATCCGCGCCGCCGTCGAGACGTTGCGCCGCCTACGCGCGCGGGAAGATCCACGTTTCGACGAATATTTCGACGAAGCTACGCGGACGGTCCTCGATGAAGTCCAGCGCATCACGACGATCGTCGGCGAATTTACCCGCTTCGCGCGCCTCCCGCCGCCAAAGCCGACGACCGTCGATCCGCGCGAAGTGCTCAATCACGTCGTCACCCTCCACGACGGTAAGGAAGGAATCTCGATTCTTGCGCACATCGACGGCGACCCGCCAACGATTTTCGCCGACCGGGATCAGGTTGTTCAGGTCTTGGTGAATTTGGTGCAAAATGCACAAGATGCCGTCGCTGAAGCCAACGCTAGCGAAGTTCCGTCAGGAAATTCCTTGGCGCGTGCGGACGGGCGCCCGCGGAAAGTCCTTGTGCGGATCTCCGGTCGAACGGCGGCCCCGAAGAGCCGTGTCGCCCCTTCGTCGCGTTCGTCCGGTGCCGGAACGAGCGCTGCAGCAGCCGGCTTTGATGGCGTCGTCTTTGATGTGGAAGACGACGGAAATGGGGTCCCCGAGGCCTTCGTCGACCGTTTGTTTGAGCCCTACGCAACGACAAAACAGACCGGAACCGGCCTTGGGCTTGCGATCGCTGCGCGAATTGCCGTCGAGCATGATGGCGATTTGTCGTATCGACGTGCAGCCAGCGGTGGCGCCTGCTTCCGCCTCGTGCTCCCGTGCACCGGCCCGCCGGGGGACGAAGCCCCCGTCTCCTCGCTCCCCAACATGGCCGCTTCGCGCCGGATTTCCTCGTGAACAAGGACCCCAGAGGCGGTTGACCGTCATCGTGAGTGCCGTATGACCGCCCCCACCCGCGCCGCCGACCCCGCCCCCTCGAACTCCGTCCCAGCGTCGGACGTTCCCGCGTTTGATCGGATCGATGTTTCGACGAAGCTCTTCATTTGGCTGGCGTCGATCTTCGTCCTCTGTCTCGTCCTCGGCGACGTGATCGGCGGCAAGTTGCTCCGCACACCGCTTGGCGAAATTTCTGTGGGAATTCTGCCATTTCCAGTCACCTTCCTCCTCACAGACGTCGTGAACGACTTCTACGGGAAGCGGGGGGCACGCTTCCTCACGCTGCTCGGATTCGCGATGGCGGTCCTCGCCTGGGTCATCCTCCAGGCGTCGACGGCGCTCCCGATCTCCTCTCGGAGTTATTTTACGCAGGCGGAATTCGCCAAAATCTTTGGTGGAAGTGCCCAGCTCTTTGTTGCGAGCATGATCGCATTTTTGGTTGGTCAATTCCTTGATATTCAGGTTTTTCAATTCTGGAAAGCCCTTACGAATTCGAAGCACCTCTGGCTCCGCGCCACCGGGTCGACGCTTCTGAGTCAAATCGTCGATACCGTCGCAATTAATGTGATTTTCTGGACGTGGGCGGCGGCGAGCGACCCCGGCTCCGAGCTTGGACAGATGTCTTCCAGCCAGCGATGGGGATGGATTTTTGCCAAAATTGGGCGTGAATATGGGATTAAGCTCGTGGTTGCCGTCGCATTGACACCCGCCGTTTATGCCATTCACACGGTCGTCGTGAAACGCCTCGGAATCGCGCCAGAACCGGTCGTTGCTACGGGGCGTGCATGAGCTCCGAGCGTCGCATCCGCGGCACCCTGTTCTCCGGGGGCCGCTTCGAGTTTGCCCTTGCCGACGATGCGCCGTCCGACCGCGCGGGACATGGGCCGGCTGCCGATTGGGAACGCCTCGCGCGTGGGGCGCTCACCGTCGATGGGCGTTCAAGGAGCGTAGATTCGCTTCTCGCGCGCGACTTTCATGCGCTTCGAGCGCTCGCGACGGCCCGCGGTCTGCTCCCCGATCCTGCGGTTTCGATCCCCTGTTCCAATTGCGAAAAGCGCTTCGTCGTACGTCCCGGTGCCGCGTTTCCCACCGGCCCCTTCGATGACGCCGAGCTCCATGACGACGAACTCGATGCCCCTTTTCTTTACGACGTCCCGCACCTGCTCGCCGGCCAGTCGGGCGAGGTCTATGTGCGAATCGCGGAGCGGACGGTCGCCGAATTGCTCCCCGCATGGCGCGCCGTCGCCGACGGGCGCACCGCTTTTTCGCGCGCGTTTGTCGATGCTTGGGGACTTCGCGCTGTTGGCGATGCAAGTGAGCCGGGGCCGATCGCGCAGGCCCTTCGCAGCGACGAGATCCTGGCGCTCTCGGTAGAGGAACTCCTTCAAGCGGCCCACTACCCGGCCCGTCTGACCGCAGAAGTTCGTTGCCCGTCGTGCGACGCGGCGAACCTTGTCGAAGTCCCGTTCTATCGGGAATTCCTCGACGATGAGGTCACCGAAATGCCGCAGGCCCCTTTCGGCCCAAGCCGAACCGGCTTCCCCGACGATGCGACGTTTGCGCGCGTCGCGGAGGGGATAGCTGCCCCCTTTTTGGCCGCCGATGCCGAGCACGCAGAGGGGGCAATCGTACCCCGTCCGCCGGTTGCCTTTCGTGTCGACGCTGGAATTCCGGCTGTCGATGCTGCTGGCGTTCCACTTCTCGGTTCCTATCGTCCAAGCGTCGACGGCCTCCCGCCGATCGTGACTCTCTACACGCGCTCTTTTCGTGCGCTTGACGCCGAGGCCGCCGAAGAGGGCGCCGACTGGCACGAGGAACTTGAAGAAACCGTTCGTCACGAGTTCGCTCATCATGCCGCGGCGCTTGCCGGGTTTGACGAGGTGGATGACGACGAACAGGCGGAGATCGACGAAGAAGATGCCCGCCGTCGCGGACGTCGCGTCGTCGGCCGTGAACGTTCACCGCTTCGCCACCCGTTCTTTTGGGCGATCGTGCTCGCTCTTGTTGCGATGGTCGTCCTCGCGATCCGCGGCCGCTAGCGGCAATCGTCGATTGGAGTTTCTCGTCGCGTGTTGAGAGCCGCTCGCTGGAGCCGGCGTCCCTCGCGGAGAACGCCGCGCACTTCTTGCGTCCGCCTGCGGCGACTCAGCGGCGGTTCTTCTCCGCCTGTATCGAGTAAGCGATCGACTGCGCGTCGGCCTACCATCGGCGAAGCCTCCGCGGTCGGCGGTCGATTTCAGGCCCCATCGAGGTTCACTTCTGATGCTGCGAGGGCCACCCACTTCGCCGAACTGTATTGAGGTCGTGCTCGTGAAAAAGCTGTATAATGAATAAGTTGTGGCGGGTATGCGCCGGCGAAGTTGCGTCCGTGGGATCGCCAGAAGATGGCGCGGAGACCGATGCAAACCCGCCCTTCCCCGGGAAGGAGGAAGGGCGAGTTCCTTGGAGCGGGCAACGTAGCGGGCGGGCGAACTCCGATTGACGCCTCCCCGTCTGCGACGCTCGAGCGGTGTTAGGCGGGGTGAGAATCAGGACTGTTGTCCCGAGTGCCGCCACGGAGCGTTGCGCAGAAGGAGCACTGCTTGCCGCCGACTCCTCCATCGCCCGCCTGCCGAAACCGGGACTGCCTGTGGAAAAAAAAATGTCATCGCGGACGACAACACCGATTGACGGATTCGAACTCGTTGTGCAAGATGGCGCGCCAAGAGGTGAAAACAGTGGCTAAGAATACCAGCAAGGCTCAGAATCGTCGTGGCTCCCCGGAAGCGATTGCCAAGCGTCGCGCCGGCCGTTTGTTCAATGACGTCCTCGGCGGTCGCGGCTCCTCCGCGGTCCAGCTCGATGGGCGTACCGAAAAGCGCCGTCAGCGTCTTCTTCAGGAACTCGAAGCCGGCTCCGCCGGTGGGAACAAGGAGCTCAAGCCGCTCGACGTTCTCGTTCGCGTCGAAGAATTGATGGAACTCGGCGAGACCCTCGGCGCGCTCAAGAAGCTCGTCAAGGTTCGCAAGCCGGGCGTCACCGGCGAAGCGCTCATCGAAGTCGTCAAGCAGCTTCACCAGGCCTACAACTTCCGCCCGGAGACCTACCGCTTTGTCGGTATCTCCGCCGACTCCCTCGAGGCGGCCGGTGTTGAAGGCGCGCAGCCCCGCCGTGGTCGTCCCGCCAAGAAGGTCGCCGCCGGCGCAGCGCCGAAGGCACCGAAGGCCAAGAAGGGCGCTTGACCCTTTCATCGACGGAGCGGTACAGCCTTCGGGCTATGCCGCTCCGTCGTTTTCATTTTGTGGCCTCTGTTTTTGCGGCCGCTTCTCTCGTCGGCGCTGCAGGGATCGCGATGGCTACGCCCGCCCCGTTGCCTACAGGAAGCGCATCGGGAAGTGCCAAAGCGGAAGCCGATTCTCGCATCGTGGCGAAGGGGACTGGAATCGCGATTGACGTCGAGACGCTTCGCGCTCGCTTCGCGGAAGTCCCTCGCTACCAGTATGAACTGTTCGGGAAGGATCCCGCCGAGGCGCTGCGAACCTTCCTCAAGGACGTCGTGATTGGCGATGCGCTCCTTGAGCGGGCAGCCGTCGATGAGAAACTCGACGCCCCCCTCCGGATCCGCTTTGATTTGGCGCGCGCCAAGGCGAACGCGCTCCTCCGGGCCCTCCATGACACCGGAAAGACCGCATTAACCGACGCCGAAGTTGCCGCCTGGTACGAAAGCCACCGCAGCGACTTTGATGCGCCGCTCCGAATTTCCGTCCAGCGCATTCTTGTCGCCACCAAACAAGAGGCGGTGGCGCTCGCAAAGAGCCTTCAAGACGGTGGCGGAAAGCTCGCGACGTGGAATGACGTAGCCCGCGAAAAAAGCCTCGATAAGGGGTCGAATCTTCGTGGCGGTTCGCTCGGGTTCCTGTTTCCCGATGGCAAATCGACGGAGGCGGGGGTTTCCGTCGATGCGGCGATCTATGCGGCCGCCGCCAAATTGGCCGATGGCGAAATTGGCAAAGAGCCGGTCGCCGAGGGGGACAAGTTCGCGATTGTCTGGCGTCGTGGCTCGATTCCGGCAACGAAACGGCCCCTCGACGAGGCGAAAACGCAGATTCGAACCGTGCTCGGGCGTGAGACCGATGCGAAGGCGAAATCGGATTTGATCGCGGACCTTCGGAAACGCTATCTCACCGATTTCCATCCAGAAAAGGTTGAGGTGATCGATATCGTCGCTCCGCCAACGGTCTCGGATTCGAAGCGTTCTGCGCCGGGGGCAATCCCACTTCCGACCCAGAAACCGTGACCGTGTGCCCGTTTAGGTGGCGGGCGGGCGCTCGGAGAGACCGGTCCGCGGCACGCGCTCAAGGGCGATCGTGGCCGCCGCTCGCTCGGCTCGTTGTTTCGTTGCCCCTTCGCCGTTCCCTAGCGCTTCTCCCGCAAGGGAAACGGTGGCTCGGTAGCCGCGAACTCGCGTTTCTGTAGGATTTCCTGCCTCATCGATGGCGACGACCAGGTATTCGGGGAGCCCTTTTTTGGCCCGTTGGCTCCATTCTTGGAGAGCCTCTTTCGGGTCCCGCTCGCCGACGGCGCTGCCATCGGCAAATGCCGTTGCCGCAACGGCGTCCGTGTAGCGGCGCGCTGCCTCAAGGCCCCCGGCGAGATAGATCGCTGCAAGGACCGACTCGGCTACGTTCGCGAGAATCTTCTCGTTCACGCCCTCCTGGCGTTTCCCGCGGCCGAGGGCGACCGCCTCACCAAAGCGATGGACCGCAGCGAAACGCGCAAGCGCGCCGGCACTGACCATGTCGCGTCGGATGCGTGTGAGCGCCCCTTCGTCGGCCTCGGGATGGCGTGCGAAGAGCAGCTCGCTCGCACAGAGTTGCAGTACTGCATCGCCAAGGAATTCAAGGCGTTGGTAGTCGCCTCCGCCCCCGTGCTCGTGGGCATAACTCGCGTGAGTCAGCGCCTCTGCAAGCGCCGGCACGTCCGAGATTCCCAGTTCGTCGGCAATCCACTTCGCGAGCTCCTTACGCGCGGCGAGGAGCGTTTCGTCGGTGGCGTGGTCCTTCTTTTTTCCAGGCACGCGCGGTCGCTCAGAGCTTGTCGCAGGCGTCGGCGGCCGCGAGGTCTTTGTCGGAAATGCCGGCGACGTCGTGGGTCGACCAGACGACGCGAACTTTGCCCCAGCTCACCGTCAAATCGGGGTGGTGGTCGTGGCGTTCTGCATAGAGACCGACGCGAACCGCGAAGCCCATCGCCGCGGAAAAGTCGGCGAAGACATAGTCTTTTCCGATCGCAGGGGCCCCGTTTGCCGTCGTCGCGGCCCACCCCGGGTAGCCGGCAAAAAACGCCGCTAGGGCCTCTTCGGTGGCGAGTAGCGGCGTCGTATGCAGCGTCATGGCGTTGCGCCTACTTGCGTTCGCCGCGAAATACAACGGCGCTCAGTGGAGCGTTTGCCCCTTCGAAGAGATGGACGATTCCTTGGATGCTTGAAGGATGTCGATGCGCCCGCCGAAGCGGAAAGCGGCAATGATCGCCGCGACGCTCGTCGCCACGCTTGCCCAAAAGGGCCATTCAAAGGTCACGTGAATCGGCAGGTAGCCGGCCTTCGGTGGGAAGTAACGGAGCAGTCCCATCGTGACCGCCGGGATCGCGGCGAGGAAGGCGGCGGGGACGCGTGCCCGGACCATTTGCACAATGGAACGGCGGGAAAGCGTCGTCGGTACCAGCACAAGCCAGGCTGCGAGCGCCGCCCAGGGCCAGCCCATCCGCTTCGCGAAGTCCATGCCGCTGAAGGTCGCATCAAAGGGCATGGTGAGCGTCGCCCAATTGGCGAAGAAGAGGCCAAGTCCGAGGAGCCCAAGTCCGAGGAGAACGCCGCGGCCGCGACCGAGGTAGAGGACGTCGAGGGTCTCGTGCTCGGGAAGGGTGTAGGTTCCACCTTCTTGGCGTGCGTCTTCGGAGAGGGGGAGCGACTCAAAGGGGCGCAGCGCGATGTCGCAGTGGGGGCAGCGTTTTTCCTCGCCGCGCGCGAAGACGTCACGGCAAAAGGGGCATGCGAGGAGGGACACAGCGCCGAGAGGGTACCCGAGGAGCATGAGGGGCGCGACAGAGATGGTGGAAAGAAGTTCCCAGGCGTCGGAAATTACCCGAAAAGTGCCCAGGCGCTCGCCGCGCAAATGGTGAGCGCGGAGACGACCGTCACGAGCGCGGCGACCACGTAGCTCGTTCGCAGGGCCGGCTTTGCAGCATCGCCGGTAAGTCCAGACGCTGCCTCAAGAAATGCGAGGGTGGCGCGCGTCGGCAAGCCGCGCCCCAAGAGGACCGCCTCGGCAGCGCCGCGGGGCCCGTTCTTGGCGCCAAAGACGAGCACCCCGAGGAGGCCGACGACGAGGTCCCAGCCACACGCGTAAAAACCAAAGCGGAGCGCGCGCGTCCACGAACCGCGGACGCCACTCCGGCGAGCGCCAAGTTCGAGGGCGGCGCCGTGGCCAGCGTGGGCGGTCACCAGGAGTACCGTAAGGCCCGAAATTGCAAGAAAAGCGCCGCGAAGGACCCACCCGCGGAAGCCGGCATCTTCGAGGAACCGCGGCGCGACGCCGGGGAGGAGGAAGAAGAACGCGACGAACGGCGCGACGGCAAACGTGGCGGCGATCGTCTCTGCGGCGAGGGCGAAACGGAGGGCGGGGCCGAGGGGCCCATCGGGGAGGACGGAAAAGAAGCCGGCCGCTTCCACGCTCGAGAGGCGCGCAGTGCCCCACAGGCGCTCCAGGAAGCCGCCGGGGCGCTCCCAGGGGACGACGGTGACGATCCCCGAGCGGGTAAGCTCGCTGGGCGCGCAGCCGGCACATTCGGGGTCTCCGCAGCGCGCGCAGACGACCGCCGCCGGGACGTCGGCGATGTCGCCAAGGTCCGGCGCGCTTTCTCCCTGGGGGACTGCGCGCTTCGCCTGCATGCTCCGGTTATGGCAGCCTGGGGGGGCGCCGTCGACTGAGCCGAGCGGATCGGGCACAAATTCCGCGAGAAGTTGCCGCCAAGCAGCTGATTTCCCGTAGACTTCTGGCTGGCAACCGGACCGCGTCGTTTCCCCTAAGAGGCCCATCCATGCAGAAGACTTCCTCGCGACTGCCGCTCGTCGGCCTCCTGTTTCTCGGCATTTTTCCTGGGGTCACTTACGGCGTCGGCTGCGGCTCGGCCTCAACGACGACCGACAGTCCCGACGCCACCGCATCGGACAACGACGGCGGCCTCAACCTGGGGGACAGTTCGACCGGCTCCAACACCGACGGCAGCGGCTCGCTCTGCGGAAATGCGCGCCTCGAAAAAGGGGAGGGGTGCGACGACGGGAACGCGAAAGACGGCGACGGCTGTTCGGCGGGCTGCCAAGTCGCGCCCGGCTATCTATGCACAACCGTTGGACTTGCTTGCCTCGCGAAGGAGTGTGGCGACCGCATCATTGCTGGCTCCGAGCAGTGCGACGACGGCAATCCGGCCGGCGGCGACGGCTGTTCGGCGACCTGCCAGGTCGAGGCCGGCTACGCCTGCGACGCCGCCGGCTGCCGAAAAACGACCTGCGGTGACGGGAAAAAGGAAGGCTCCGAGCAATGCGACGACTCGAACGTCGCCCCTTACGACGGCTGCTCGCCGACCTGCACCCTCGATCCGGTGTGCGTCAACGGCACCTGTCAGCCGGTCTGCGGCGACGGCCAGAAGCTCCCGAACGAAGCCTGCGACGACGGCAACGTCCGCGATGGCGATGGCTGCTCCTCGACGTGCGCCATTGAGGCCGGCTTCACCTGCACCGAGCAGATCGCGGCACTTGCGAGCTTGCTTGAAGTCCCTATTATTTATCGCGATTTTAAGTACAACGGGACGGCGGGCGGCCATCCCGATTTTGAGAACGTGAACGGCGCGCTCTCGGGGATGGTCCAGAACCAGCTCGACGTCGACCGAAAGCCGCTCCTTCTGGGGACGCCGAGCAAAATTACCTCGGCGGCGACATTTTCCCAATGGTATCGGGATACTCCGGCGTTCAACAAGACCGTCTACGACGTCTTGAAGCTCCGGAAGAGCGGCGCGAACGCCTACGTGTTTGACAGCCAGAGCGACGGGCCGACCGACTACGGCCCGTTTGCCACGGTCGATGGCGGCTTCTTCCCCCTCGACCGCCGTGACGGGGAGACGTTCGGCAAGCAGGGATCGTCGCACAACTATGCATTTACAAGCGAATTTCGGTACTGGTTCACCTACAAGGGGGGCGAAGTCCTGACGTTCCGTGGCGATGACGACGTCTGGGTCTTCATCAACAACCGGCTTGCGGTCGACATCGGCGGCGTCCACTCGGCGCAAGATGGTTCGGTCACGCTTTCCGGCCAGAAGGCGACCGACCTCGGTCTCGTTGTCGATAAAATCTATGAAGTCGCGCTCTTCCAGGCGGAGCGCCACACGAGCGAGTCGAACTACAAAGTCACCCTTGGCGGCTTCGAGAAGGCGAAGTCGGCCTGCGTGTCGAAGTGTGGGGACGGCATCCGCACCCCCGACGAAATCTGCGACGACGGCACCACCAACAACACTGGCGCCTACGGAAAATGTGCCGCCGACTGCAAGTCGCGGGGGCCGTTTTGCGGCGATGGGATCCTCGACACGGCGGCCGGTGAGGCGTGCGACGACGGGAACTCGATCCTTGGCGACGGCTGCGACAGCCAGTGCAAGTCGGAAGGGGGCCGCTGACGGTCTTCCAGGGCCGAAGGGCGTGAACGTCGCGCACCGTTTGCGCGCCAGGGAAAATCCCGAGTAAGAGCCGCCGCCATGACGACTCTTGCGCGCGCCCCGCACCCCTACGCGACCTTCGTCCACAAGGTCGACAAGCCGGCGCGTTACCTTGGTGGCGAGTACGGCTCGGCGCTGCGCGATTGGGACCTCGGCCCGGACGGCCATCCGCCGGCGCGCGTCTGCCTCGCCTTTCCCGATATCTATGACATCGGGATGAGCCATCTCGGCTTTAAGATCCTCTACAAAATCCTCAATGACGACCCGCGGACGCTCGCCGAAAGAGCGTTTGTTCCCTGGGTCGACATGGACCGCGAACTCCGCGCGCGCGGGCTGCCGCTGCTTTCGTTGGAGAGTGCGCGCCCGCTCAAGGATTTCGACGTCGTCGGCGTCTCGCTCCAGTTTGAGCTGACCTACACCAATATCCTCACGCTTCTCGAACTCGGCGGCATCCCGCTGACGACCGCCGAGCGCGCCGACGGCGACCCGCTCGTCCTCGCCGGTGGACCTTCGGCGACGCACTCGGAGCCGATCGCGACGATCCTGGATGCGATCGTCATCGGCGACGGCGAGGAGCGCATGACCGAGGTCGCGCTCCTTTGGACGCGGCTGAAACACGAAGGAAAACCTCGAAGTGAGCGCCTTCGGGCCCTCGCCGGGCTTCGCGGCGTCTACGTGCCAAGCCTCTACGAAACCGAGGTCGAACCGCAGACCGGCTTCCACGTTGTCAAGCGCCCGAGCGACCCGGCACTGCCGTTCCCGATCGTGCGGACCCTCGTCGACGACCTCAACAAGTTCCCGTTCCCGGCGACCGGACCCGTCGGCGGACCGGAGGCGATTTTCGAGCGGATGAGCATCGAAATCGCCCGCGGCTGCACGGAAGGGTGCCGCTTTTGCCAGGCGGGAATGATCTATCGCCCGGTTCGTGAGCGCGACCCCGATCAAATCGTCGAAACGGTCCTCGAAGCAGTCAAGAAGAGCGGTTACGACGAGGTCTCTCTCACGTCGCTTTCGACGGCCGACTATTCCTGCATTGCGCCGCTCGTCAAAAAGGTCGTCGACAAGCTCGCACCGGAGAAAGTCTCCCTCGGCGTCAGCAGTCTCCGCGCCTACGGGCTCGAGGAGAACGTCCTCGACGACATGCAGCGGGTCCGCGCGAGCGGGGTGACCTTCGCCCCCGAGGCCGGCAGCCAGCGGATGCGCGACGTGGTGAACAAGAACGTCACCGAGGAGCAGCTCCACGAGACGGCAGACCGAGTCTTTTCGCGTGGTTGGAACGACATGAAGCTCTATTTCATGATCGGCCTGCCGACCGAGGAGGAGAGTGACGTCCGCGAGATCGTCCGCGTCGGCAAACGGACGCGCGAGATCGGCCGTGCAGCAAAGGCGCGAATCAATCATCCGGGGACGCCTACGGTGACCGTGAGCGTATCGACCCACGTACCGAAGCCTCATACGCCCTTTCAGTGGGCGGCGATGGACACCTATGAGACGGTCGTTGAGAAGCAGAAGTGGCTCCGGGAGGAGGCGCGCCTCGCCCGCGGCGTCGAACTCAAGACCCACGACTCGCGGACGAGCTGGCTGGAAGCGGTCTATGCGCGCGGCGATCGGCGCCTGTCGGACGTCCTGGTGACCGCCTACAAGAACGGCGCACGCTTCGACTCCTGGGACGACCATCTCAAGCTTTCGATCTGGGAAGAAGCCTTTCAAATCCATGGGATCGACCCGCAGGTTTGGCTCGGCACCCTCCCGGTGACCGCGCGCCTCTCCTGGGACCACATCGACGTCGGCCTGGAGGAGGGCTTCCTCCTTTCCGAGTACCGGAAGGCGCTGAAGAGCCGCTTGTCGCCGCCGTGCGGCAAGGTCGCCGGCATGTTCGTCCAGCACACGAACCTTCAAGATGCCGAAGCCGACACGCGACGACTCGTTTGTTACGATTGCGGCGTCGCCTGCGACTTGTCGGCGATGAAAAATGAGCGTCTTGTTTATTTGAAAAAGCTCGGCGCAGAGGCCCCCCGCGCGCCGGCTCCGCTCCCGGTCGTCCAGCCGAAGCGTCAGCACAAGGCGCCCGCCTCGTTCGTGCAAGGCGAGGCGCGCCGCTACCGGTTCCTCTACGAAAAGAGCGGCCCTTCCGCCTTCTTGGGGCACCTGGACGTCATCCGCGCCCTCCCGCGGACCTTCCGTCGCATCGACGTTCCTATGTATTATACACAGGGCTTCCACCCCAAACCGGACATGGTCTTCGGCCCCGCGCTCTCGCTTGGCGTCGCGAGCCTTTGTGAGGCGGTCGACCTCAAGCTGACCGCCGACGTCGACCCGGACGCCATCGCCGCCGAGCTCACCGCCACCTCCGCCGAGGGGATCCGGTTCTTCGCGGCCGCGAAGCTCGACGCGGAAGATCCTCCTTTGTCGAAGGTCGTCGATAGCGCTGAATACCTATTTGCGATTCCGCGCAGTTTCCTCAATGATGCCGTGGTTGATGCGGCCCTTGCCCACTTTGCTGCCCGCGAACATGCCTATTTGATTCGCGGCGGTGACGAAGCTGGTGGGAGTGGAAAGCGGGGGAAGTTCGCAGGTATTGGGAAGAAGCTCGACGTGAAGCGCTACGTCGAACGCCTCGAACGGATGCCCGAAGATTCCGCACGTGCCATCTTCTCAAAGGCCGGTCTTGTGGGCGACTTCCACGCGATCCATCTCGCGATCGGCACCGATCAGAACGGCTCTGCGAAGCTCACCGAGGTGCTCAGCGTCCTCTTTGAACGACCGGAAGCCGAGATTCCCTGGCAGGCGGTGCGGACCGCCCTTGGCGCCCGCCTGGAGGACGGAACCCTCGCCCCGCTGACCGACCTTTCGACGATGCGTGCCTGTGCGGCCGCCAAAAAAGCCCAGGCGGAGCGCGATGCCGCGGCGGCGAAGGTCGCCCACGACGCCGCCCTCGTCGCCGGCGAACTCGCTGCACTTACGTCGTGATTGCGGCCCTCCTCGCCCCTTCGCCGACGCTCATCGCCGAGCTCGCCGTAGGGGCCTTCGTCGCCGGCTTCATCAACTCGATCGCTGGCGGTGGGGGCCTCATCACTGTGCCGTTGCTGATGGCGACGGGACTGCCGACGCCGCTCGCCCTCGGGACGAACAAGGGGCAGGCGGTCTTCGGCGCGGCGAGCTCGGTATATGGGTTTGCTGCGCGCGGAGAAGTCGACCGACCACGCGCACTTCCCGCGTTTGTTGCGGCGGGCGTTGGTGGATTGTTTGGGGCTTTTCTTCAAAGCCTCCTCGATAAGAAGACCCTCGAGCCGCTCTGTCTGGTGCTTCTCGTCGCCGCGCTGGGGACGCTCTTCCTTCCGAAGCGCGCGCCGTCTGCGACCGAAACCGAAGTTGCTAAGGTAAATCAGCCAGTTCGTCCGCGAGCGCGGATCGAGGAACAAAACGCTCTTCTGCTCGCCGGCTTTGCCTGCCTCCTCGGGACCTACGACGGATTCTTCGGTCCCGGGACGGGGACGCTGCTGGCGATCGGCTACGAGCGCTTTTTTGGTGACGGCGTCGTTCGTGCTTCAGGAAACGCAAAAGTTGGCAATTTTGCATCGAACTTGGCGGCATTTTCGCTCGCACTCTTTCAGGGAAATGTGCGCTTTTCCATCGCCTTGCCGATGGCGGCTGCGAGCATCATTGGCTCGCTGGTCGGCGCGCGAGTGGCTGTGAAGGGGGGCGCCGTCGTCGTCCGATATGCGATCGTCGCCGCCGTGCTCGCGCTTGTCGCCAAGATTGGCCACAGCCTGCTCCCGTGAGGCGAAAAGGCCCGTGCGCTAGCGTCTTTTCGCGGGGCGCGGGGCGAGGAGGGCCAGGGCTTTGCAGGTCGCGTCGTCGACCTTGCGAGTGCTCGCATCCGGGAGCGCGGCGAGGCACTTTTCGAGGAAGCTCGCGCCGGGGTTCGGAAAGGGGACCGCGTGTCCGATCGCTGTCTTTTCGCGAACATCGGGGCCGATGAAGCTGGGCGGCGCTGCCAGGGTGTCGGCCTCGGTTTCGATGGCCCCCTCGACGAGGAACGGGAAGGGGATCGTCGGCACGAGGCCGCGCCGTTGGACCGGGCGCCCGTCGGGGAGCGCGTAAAGGTAGGTCGTGAGCCGGAAGGCGCCGACCGAATGCGGTGGGCGTGCGCCGTCGTCTTCGAAGGACTGGACGCACCCTTTTCCAAAGGTCGTCGTCCCGATCACCGGCCCGCGGCGGTAGGCGTCGAGGGCGCCGGCCAGCATTTCGGCGGCGCTTGCGGTGTCGTGATCGACGAGGGCGGCGACGGGGCCGGCCCACTGTTCGGCGGCGGGCGGCGTCTCGGTGCGATCGACGGAGACCGCCTCTTCGTGGCGGCTCTTCAAGGGAAAGAGCGGGACGTCGGGGAGGAAGGCGGCGAGCGCCTCAATGGCGCCATCCATGGAGCCGCCGCCGTTGCCGCGCAGGTCGAGGATGATGCCGGCGAGCGCGGGGCTCTTTAGGCGCTCCTCGCGGATAAGTACTCGTAGATCCTTACCAAATTCGTCATGCACGTCATGCACGGTGACCAGAAGCAGGCGCTGATCGCCCCAGGGGAGGTCCCGATGGGGGAGCGTGTAGGGTGCATCTTTTCCGTCGGGGCCCGGCTTCGGTCGCGGAATCACGCCGCGGACGAGCTTGCCGTCGTGGATCCAAAGGGCGGGGACGGCGGCGACGGTGCGATCGGCGAAGGCGGCGACGGCGACTTCATCGAGGGACTCCGGCGAGAGCCCCGCGAGGAAAATCGCTGGGGATGGTGCGACGGTCCCCGGCTCGACGGCCACGAGCACGTCGCCATCGACGAGCGGGGCTCGCGCGCCGCTCTCGAGCCGCGCGCCGCCGAGGGTTCCAGTGGCGCGCTCAAAGAGGCGCGGCGTGGCGTCGTCGGTGAGGTCGGTGTCGTAGATGCTCGTCGACTCGCTCGTCGGAGCCCAGTTTCCATGGCCGTCGACGAGCGGAACCCACCCCCGAAGGAGCGAGGCGCGCAAGAGCCCGGCGGCGGTGCTCGGCGTCGCTGCCGGAAAAAGATGCGCTTCGAGCGTCTGTCGGTAGCGCTCGCCGCGCTTGCCGAGGGCGGCGGTCATCGTTGCGATGGCGGCTCGAAAGCGTGCATCTTCCACCGGATCGGCGTTCTCGGTCGTCGGATTGAGCGCCATCGCCGCCGCTTCGCCCAGGGCCATTGGCCCGCTTTGACTGGGGCCCAAAAAGCGCGTTTTCGCGGCGCTATTCGCCGCGTCGAGGGTCACTCCGAGGCGCTCGCTGGTGCGGCAGTCCCCCCCTTTTCCGGAAAGCTCGCGGAGGAGCCCTTTCCGCTCGGCGTCCAAGGCGCGCTCGACCGTCCCATCGACGGGGGCCCAAAGGCCGTAGGGATCGAGCCAGTCGGCGGTCGCCGCCGCAATTTTTGCTGGGTCTGCCGCCGGCGGATCGAACGCGAGGTGGGCGTCGAAGGTGGCGACGGCGCGATGGAGTTCTTCGCAAGAGAGCGTCGCACGCGTCCCGCTCGGGAAGGGGAAGAGGTTCTCATCCGCCTTCGCGTCGTCAGATTCGGTTGGTGTTTCCTGGGCATACGCCGGCGTAAGCCCCAGGAGGAGCGCCGCGAGCCAGGGGAAAAACGGGGGGGGACGCACGCAGGATTCGAGGGGCGGTCGGTTCGCGAACGCCAGCGCCGGAACCTCACAATCCCTAGCAAACCTCGTCAGGAAGCGCGCAACAATGCCGGCTTTCCATACACGGCGAGCTTCGTCCGCAGCTTCCCGCAGGCGCGTTCTTCCAGCTGGCGGACGCGTTCTTTGCTGACGCCGAGGAGATCGCCCAGCTGTTGCAGGGTGAGCGGCTCGTCATTCATCAATCGCTCCTTGACGATGAGGCGCTCGCGGTCGCTCAGCGATTTCAGTGCGGCGGCGACGGCGTCTTCGGCGTGGTGCTGGCGCTCGTTGTCGTCGGCCTCTTCTTCGGGGCTCGGGCCGGTGGCGCGCAGCATTTCAATCGGGGGGGCGAGGTCGCCGGGGGCGTGATCGAGGCTCTGTTCGCGGCCGGCGATCACCGGTAGGAGCTGGCGGACGCGCTCCGGGGAGAGGCCCGACATTTCCGCGAGCTTCTCGGGATCGGCTTCGCGGGTCGTCCGGTAGGCGCGGAGGGCGCGCCGCTCGCCTTTGGTCGTCCCGAGGCGGACGACGCGGTAGCTTCGTACGACGTATTCGCGAATTTCGGCGCGAATCCAATAGGCTGCGTAGGTTGCGAGCCGGCAGTCCTTCGTCAAGTCGAACTTCCGGGCGGCGCGAAGGAGGCCGAGGTTCCCCTGCTGGACGACGTCCTCCATCGGAACTCCCCAGCGCCGATACTCCATCGCGATCGCCATCACGAAGGGGAGGCACGCTTCGACGAGGCGCTCGCCGGAGCGGTTGTCGCCGGCGGCGAATTTTCGCGCGAGTTCACGCTCCGCCTCTCGCTCAAGGGGCGAGAAGGTGGAGAGATTCGTTCGCCAAGCTTGCAGCGCAGAACTGTCGGAAAAACCCATGGCTCGGAACCCCTTTTCGCGAATTGAATGCCGCGAGACCTCGACGCGAATGCGCATCGTCGCTCCACGGAACCGTCGGTGTCGTGCATGGCGTCGATGCGTGAAGAGCCGCGATCCTCGCGGGGGTGCACGTTTCGACCACGGGCGTGCGCTGCGCAGTGCAGCTTCTCCGTGGATGCGACGACGACCGACCCGTTGCGAACGACGTGCCAAGTGCGAAACACGCGCATTCCGCAGCGCAGCCTGCGCGCTTTGCGCAAAGAGCGATTTTTTTCGGCGATCCGGATGCAAACCCTGCGCGAATTGGAAAAGCCGGCCCCCACACGTGGGACCGGCTTCGCGGATGGAGCCTGTTTCCGTCAGACCTCGATCGTGAGCCCCTCGTAGGCTGCACAGCTCGCCGGGAACAGCGCTTGAGCGCGTTTTTCTTTCACGCGGACGGCGGCGTCGTTCTGGGCCGGGTCGTGGTGGAAGAGGACGAGCTTCTTCACCGCTGCCTTCTCGGCGAGTTTGACCGCCTCGTCGAAGGTGCTGTGCCCCCAGCCGGTCTTCGGACCGCCGCCGACTTCCCCCGCGTACTCTTCGGGGGTGTACATCGCGTCGTAGACGAGGACGTCGACCCCCTTCGAGATGCGCGCAAGCTTCGGATCGACAATGCTGTAGTGCTCGGTGTCGGTCGCGTAGACCATCGATTTCCCATCGTGGTCGACCCGGTAGACCCACACGCCGTTCGGGTGGTTTCCGCGCGTATTTGAGATGCGGACGACGCCGGTCCCGTCTTTGGCGGGGAGTTCGATGACTTGACCTTCGTAGAGGTCATAAAAGTTCATCTTTGCTCCCATTTCCGTTAGGTGGACCGGGAAGCTCGGGTGGTCCATTTGGCCGGCAAGCGTCTCTTCGAGGGTACGGGAGACGTTGTTCCCGCCGTAGAGATGGATGTGGTTCCCGGGAATGAACGCCGGCGCGAAGAAGGGGAAACCCTGAATGTGATCCCAGTGGACGTGGGAAAAGAAAATCCGTGCCTCGATGGGAAGTTCTTTGACGAGCTTCTGGCCGAGGAGGCGAATCCCGGTGCCGCCGTCGAACACGAGCAGGTGACCACCCGCGCGGACCTCCACGCAGCTCGTGTTGCCGCCGATTTCCACGGTGTCAGGGCCCGGCGTCGGGATGCTGCCACGCACGCCCCAAAAGGTGATCCGCATCGTGACGAAGGAGATACGCGCCCCCAGCGGTCAGCGTCAACCTGGCAAATCGGGCGCGAGGATCGATGGCGTTCGGCTAAGAGTGGGCCGCTGATGGTGAACCCTGCGTCGCTTCTGAAGATCGTCCCCACCGGCAGTCGGCGGGCGTCCTCGCGCGCGCCGTCCCAGCGGTGGATGCTCCCGCTCCTCCCCACGCTCGTGCTCGCCTTTGTCGGAGTCTCCGCCTGTCGCCCGAAGGCGCCCGGAACCGACGATGCGGCTGCGCCGGCGACGAGTGCCGCTTCCGGAAATGCGGGGGCCGGCGGCGCGGCCAGCGGCAAACCGTTTGGGTTCGTCGCCGCGGAAGCTGCTCGATTTTCTGCCGCAATTCCGACCGAGGCGGTTCACGGGGACGACCTCGATCGTCGCCGAGCGGCCGCCCGGGCCCACGCGCGTATTCAAGGCGACGCCGCCCTCGTCCCGCTGCGGGAACTCCTCGCCGACGATGACGACGAGGTCCTCGCCTGGGCCGCCTACGGCCTCGGCTTCGGCTGCGCGGGGCGCGAGGAGACGACCGTCCCCGTGCTCGCTGCCCGGCTTGCGACGCGCCTCCGCGACGAACCGCCCGCCGCCGCCGATGCCCCGTTCCGCGGCAGCGATGCTCTCTTTCGTGCGCTCGGGAGCTGCGGGACGAAAGTCGCCGAGGGGCTCGTCGCCGCCCGCCTGAGCCATCCCGATCGCCACGCCGAGGCGGCCGCTACCGCGCTCGGGGTGATTGCAAGTAAACGAAAACACTTAGAAGATGAGTCGGTCGCCGCCCTCCTTGGCATCGCCGAGAACGCCGCCGACGACGAAGCGCGAAGCGCCGCTCTCTGGGCGCTCGGACGGGTCGACCTTGGCCCGTTTACCGACCGCACGAAAAAGGCGGCGGCCGCGGCCGTCGACCACGCTGGTTCGACGGGCCTTTTTGCGCTCCGCCTTGCCGCAAAGACCGGCGCCGTGAGTGAGGACGCCTTCCTCACGATCGCCGCCGACGGCGAAGCCGACGCCAGCCGTCGCAATGAGGCGGTCCGCGGACTCCTCGAAGCGAGGCCGCCGGAAAAGCCAGAAGGTACCGAAAAAGTAACCAAAAATCCGAGCTCCGCTCCGGCGTCTCGCCGCGCGGAGCTCGTTGCGGTCGCCAAGCTCGTCGATGCGCTCCTCCCGCGTCTCGCCGATCCTGCCCAACTCTCGCGGGACTATGCGGTCGCTGCTCGCGCCGTCGGGGGGCTCGGGACGGCGACGTCGCGGCCGGGGCCGATCGCCGGGGCTGCTCTCGACAAGGTCGCCAAGCTCGCCATTCCTAAGGACAATCCCGGCGCCGCCCGCCGCGCCATCGCGCTCCGCTGTGCGGCCGCCGTGCCGCTTGCCCAAGGAAATGCCGATGCGCCGATCGTCGCTGCCTGCGATCCGACCGGCAAAGACCCGGCGGGACGGCGCGCCAAGAGCGAGATCCTCCTTGCGCGGCCGCTGGATGGTGGCCGGCTCACGGCCTATGCAGCTCTTGCCAAAGGGGCGACGGCCGCCGAACGGGAGCGACTTCTAAGCGCCCTCGGGACGCACGCAGAAGCAGCCGATCTTGCTGCGAAATGGGTGACGGAAGGCCTCTCTGGTGACGAGCCGGGCGTGGTGGCGACGGCGGCGACCTTCGTCCACGAACACCGTGAAATCCTTGCGTTTGCGCGACCGACGAAAGAGGCTCGTGACGCCCGGGATAAGGGGCCGGCCTGGCTCGCCGCGCTCGATCTTGGCGTGAAGCGTACCTGGAGCCCCGATCTCCTCGAAACGCGGATCGCCCTCTTGGAGGCGCTCGCCACGGCGCGCGCGGAGGCGGCCAATCCGGTCCTTGAGGCCTCCGCCTGCGATCCGAACGTCACCGTGAGGACGCGGGTTCGCGCCCTCCTCGGCACGCGGGCGCCGGCCTGTGACCCTGCAAAATGGGTGGTGGAGCCCCGCGATGCCGTCGGCGACAGCGGCCGCGTGAACCTCGCGCTCCGCCTCGACACCGGGGTCTCTCTGCAGCTCCACCTCGACGGCCGTCGCGCGCCGCTTACCGTCGCCCGCATCGCGAACCTCGCTCGCGATCATTTTTATGACGGCATCGTCGTTCATCGCGTCGTCCCGGGGTTTGTGGTGCAGTTCGGAGACAAGCTCGGCGACGGCTTCGGCGGCTCCGGGCTGCCGCTCCCCTGCGAAACTTCGCCTTTGCCTTTCACGCGCGGCTCCATCGGGATGGCGCTCGCCGGCCGGGATACAGGATCCAGTCAACTCTTCGTGACGCTCGCCCCGACGCCCCATCTCGATGGTTTGTACACGCTCTTCGGGAACGCCGACGGACCGTGGGATCGCGTGGCAGAAGGCGATTTGATTTCGGCGATGGACGTCCTCCCATGATCGCGGGGGCGTTTCGCCGATCGCTCCCGATGGCGGCCGTCGCGCTGCTCGTCGCGCTCGCCCCCGCCGCCGCCGATGCCTTCTGTCGCCGGGTGGCGATCCCGAAGACCGACGGCCGGGACGCGATCGCACAGACCCCAAAACAGGTGGGAATGTGCGAGTTTGCGAAGGAAGATGCGAACCCAGCTTACGAGTATTGGCCCGGCCGCTGCGTCGGCTTCGCCGTGAGCCTCGACGGGGCCGCGCGCGTCGCCGAGGATGAGGCGGTCGGCACGGTCACCCGCGGGCTCCTCCGCTGGTCGCGCTCGAAGTGCGCCGGTGGTGCCCCGACGTTGGAGGGGCGCTACCTGGGGCGGTCGACCTGCTTCAAGTCGGAGTTCTTGGAAAAAGGGCCCAACCAGAACGTCATCGTCTTTCATGGTACCTGGCCCTACAAGTCCCAAGACGGCGCCGACGACGATCTGAAACTTGGTGTCACGACGACGACATCAAACACGCTTACCGGCGAGGTGCTCGACGCCGACATTGAGATCAACATCGGCGCGCCTACGGTCGCATTCGCGCCCGACGGGGTCCCCAATCCCGGCGACTACGACCTCGACGCGATTGTCACCCATGAGCTCGGCCATGCCCTCGGGCTCGCCCACTCGCTGAACCAGGAGGCGACGATGTGGCGTTCGATCGCCCCAGGGAGCATCGCCTCTCGGGACCTCGCCCCGGACGACGAGGCCGGCTTCTGCTTTCTCTACCCGCCCGACGGCACGCGCCCGCGGAAATCCCGAGGGACGCCGCCGGAAGAGCCGCCGGTCCCGGTGCCGGCGACCGATTGCGACGTCCGCCCCGTCGGCGGTTACTCCCGAAGCTGCGAAGAGCCGTCGCTGACCGGGTGCAGTCTGCAGGGATCTGCCGCGGGGGCCGGCCTCCTCGGTGGGCCGTTCGCTGCCTTCGCTGCAATTTTGCTGCTCCGTCGCCGTCGTCGCTGATCGCCCGTACCGGCCATCCCGGAATCCGGGTATGGCGGAGGCCATGCTGCTCGTCATCGACGTGGGGAATACCAACATCGTGTACGGCCTCTTTCAGGGGACGAAGCTCGTCCATCAGTTCCGCGTTGAGAGCGGACGTGGGCGCACCGCCGACGAGTATGCGGTCGTCCTTCGCCAATTGTTGGCGATGGAAGATATCCCCAAGGAAGCGGTTGATGGCGCCATTGTTGCGAGCGTCGTCCCCGCATTGACGGAGCCGATGGTCGCCCTCGTTCGACGCGCCTTCGGCATCGAGGCGCTCGTCGTCGGCCCGGGGATCCGCACCGGCATCCCGATCCTCTACGAGAACGCCCGCGAAGTCGGCGCAGATCGCATTGTGAATGCGGTCGCCGCGTTTGAGAAGGTCCGCGGGACGGCGCATACCGGCGGCGTCATCGTCGTCGATTTCGGGACAGCGACGACCTTCGACTGCATCACGCCGAAGGGGGAGTACCTCGGCGGTGTGATCGCCCCCGGCATTCAGATCAGTGCCGATGCTTTGTTCGCCCGTGCAGCGCGGCTGCCGCGCGTTGAAATCGCAAAACCTGCGAAAGTCGTCGGTCGGAACACCCTCGGATCGATGCAGTCGGGGATCGTCTACGGTTACGTCGGTCTCGTCGATGGCCTCGTCGAGCGCCTCGTCGACGAGCTCGGCTATCCGTGCCGGGTCTTCGCGACCGGCGGCCTCGCACCGCTCATCGCGCCGCTCTCGAAGAGCATCGAAGAGGTCGACGACATCCTTACGCTTGAGGGGCTTCGGCTGATCTTCGAGCGGAACGCTGCCTGACGTAACGCTCCGCATTTGTGGAAAAATTTGCCCCGTCCGCGCTCGCTTCTTCACCGCCCACGGCTGCTCGTGAGCCCCGCCTTGCGACCGCGACGGCGATCGCCGCCGTCGGCGCCCTCGCGGCGATCGTGCTCGCGATCCTTTTTGGGAGCGAGACGACGTCGGTGCATCGTGCATGGATCGATCCGGCCGGCCTCGATGGGACGATCCTGTTGCGCCTCCGCGCCCCCCGCGTCGCGGTCGCAGCGCTCGCGGGCGGCGGCCTTGCGGCGGCGGGGGCGGCCTTGCAAGCGCTCCTTCGGAACCCCCTTGCGGAGCCGTACGTGCTCGGTGTTTCCGGTGGCGCGGCGCTCGGGGCGACGGCGGCCTTGCTTGCCGGGCTCGGGGGCGTCGCCTGGTTTGGGGCCGGCCTCGTGCCGCTGGCGGCGTTCCTTGGTGGCGTCGCTGCGACGGCGCTCGTCGCGCGATTTGTCCGGCGGGGGACGCTCCGCGGCGAAGGGATCCTCCTCGCCGGCTTTGTCGTCAACGCGCTCGCTTCGGCGGCGATCACCCTCGCAAAGACGATTGTTGACGCCAACCGCGCGCAAGAACTTCTCTTTTGGCTGACCGGCTTCGTCGACGTCCCGACGTCGGGCGAGCTCGTCGCCCTCGCTGTCGGGGTCCTCATCGGGGTCGCCGGCCTCGTCCGCCTCGCGCCGGCCCTCGGGCATCTTGCGTTTGGCGATGACGTAGCCGAGAGCCTTGGCATCGACGTCCCCCGCGTCGAGCGGCAGACGCTGCTCCTCGCGTCGCTCGTGACTGGCTCCATCGTCGCGGTGACCGGCCTCGTCGCCTTCGTCGGGCTTGTGGTGCCGCAGGTCCTCCGGCGCCTCGTCGGCAGCGACCCACGGAAGCTCGTTCCGCTCAGCTTTTTTGCAGGCGCCGGCCTCCTCCCCCTCTGCGATCTCGCTTCTCGCCTCGCGGTACGGCTCTTCCATACGGGGCCGCCCGTCGGGGCGATCACCGCGCTCCTCGGCGGGCCGGTCTTTCTCGTGTTGCTGCTCCGCGAGAAGCGGGAGCGCAGCTAGTGCGTTTGCTTCCGGGAGGGACGTTGCGTTTTATGCAACCGGCGTCCCTTTTGGGGGCGGTGGCGGCGGCCGGAGAAGGTGCGTACGAAAAGCGGCGTTGCTCGGAAAGAAAGGGAACGATCATGGATCAGCAGGAACAGACAAACACCGCCGGCGGCGAGGAAACGGCACAGGCATCGGGGGCGCCCGCCGTGCTCGGGACCGTCCCGCTCGGCTTCCAATGGCCGACGATCGACCCCTTCCTCTTTTGCGTCCACCACCTCGATGCCTACCCGAAGGGCAATGCCCAATTCGGCCCCGATGCTTCGCTCGCCGGGCGGAATATCGGTCAAGATTTCGCGGGGAAAGACGGCTGGCGCATGTACCACGGCGCCGTCGTCCCCGGGTTTCCCGGGCATCCTCATCGCGGCTTCGAGACCGTTACCATCGCCCGCCGCGGCTACATCGATCACTCCGATTCCCTCGGCGCCGCCGCCCGCTTTGGGCGTGGAGACGTCCAGTGGCTCACTGCCGGGAAGGGGATCGTTCATTCCGAGATGTTCCCGCTGCTCAATCCGGACAGCGACAACACCGTCGAGCTCTTTCAGATCTGGATGAACCTCCCGGCGGCCGACAAGATGGTCGACCCCCACTTCAAGATGTTCTGGGCGGAGTCGATCCCGGTCGTCGTCGAGCGGGATGCCGCCGGAAAGACGACAGAAATCACCGTGATCGCCGGCGCCTACCGGGACGCTACCCCGCTCGCGCCGCCGCCGAAGTCCTGGGCGGCGCGCCCCGACTCCGACGTCGCCATCTGGAGCCTCGTCCTCGCGCCGGGGGCCCGCTTTGAAATGCCGGCGGCGGCAAGCAGCGAGACGCTCCGCCTCCTCTACGTCTTTGGCGGATCGGTGCAGGTTGCAGCGACCGGAAAGACGACCTCCTCCGTCGCCGAGAAGCACGCCGCCCAGGTCGACGGCGGCGACGCTCTCACCCTGATCGCCGGCGAAAAACCGGTGGAAATCCTGATGCTTCAGGGGCGCCCTATCGACGAGCCGGTCGCCCAACAGGGGCCCTTCGTGATGAACACCGCTGCCGAACTCCAGCAGGCCTTCGCCGACTACCGGCGCACCCAGTTCGGCGGGTGGCCCTGGAGCCGGGAAGACCCCGTCCACGCCGATGAGCCGGGGCGCTTTGCCCGGCACGCCGACGGAAACATCGAACGCTTCCCGCGCTGAAGCGAAGAGAAAGCCCTCGATGCTCCCAGGAGCGCCGAGGGCTTTTCTCACTTATC
>DYPH01000200.1 GCA_020720045.1 Sorangium cellulosum
CGCGAGGACGTGTCGCACTCCGAAAAGGAGATTCCGAGCAGCTACCTAGGGGCGCCTGGCGCGTCGTCGGACATCTATTCCGCCGCCCTCGTGCTCTATGAGCTCATCGCAGGCGTCATCCCGTTCGCCGATCGCGGAGCCCATGCGCTCCTGCCACGGTTGGTAGGCGAGGAGGTCCCCATGTTCACCGAAAGCGCGCGCTGCCCGGCGGCGCTCCTGAACCTTCTTCGCGCCGTCCTCGTGCCCGATGTCGAGCGCCGACCCGCCTTGGAAGGCCTTATCCGTGAACTCCGCGCGATTCTCGAGGCCAACCGCGACGGGCATGCGCCCTGGGCGCCGGTCGCGACGGCTCCGTCCCACGAACTCCCTTCCAGCGCGCTGTCGCCAAAGACTCTGGGAGAACGATGGCTGATCGTCCTTCGGTCGCCGTCGACGGACGAAACGACGCTCCGCGCGCAGGCCGAACAGATTCGGGGAACGCTCCCGGGCGTCGAACTCTATCCGCTCGACGACAACACCTTGCTTGCACTGACGACGAACCGCCCCCAGTGCGACGATCTCGCCGCCGCCTTCGGCTCAACGCCAAACCTTCAAGAGATTCGTTATCAGGTCGCGAACAACCTCCGAATCACTCCCGAAATGACAAGCGGTGCGGCGCCTTTGCCCGCAATCGCGGTGGGGCTGCTCCGCGGGCTCGATCTCTAGCCGCCGGACGACGGCGCTCCCAGCAAAGTCGCTGGCGGTCGCGAACGGACGTCGACTTGGCCCCAAGGTCGAGCGCGAAGCCGACGAATGGCGACGGACGCAGGCACTACTCGGCGACGGCGGTCCGACGCCCTAACGGGAACTAGCGCGCCGCGTGGATCATCCCCATCATCCCCGCTTCCGAGTGCTCGTTGATGTGGCAGTGGTACATCCACATCCCCGGCTCGTCGAAGTTTGCAGCGAGGTTCAACGTCGCCTTCGCCGGAATCACAATCGTGTCTTTTGCCACACGGCGACCGGCCGCGATCGCTACGCCATCACGATCCAGTTGCTGGAAGAACGTCCCGTGCAGGTGAAAGGGATGATCCATCTCGGACTGATTTTCGACCCGCAACACAAACGGCTCCCCTACCCGCGTAGAAACGGTCGGGACGTTCGGGTAGGTTGCGCCGTTGACGGTGAACTTGAACTCGCCGCGGGCGTCGGTCCCTTCGGCGAGGACGAACGGCAAGCGCGGCGTCCCAGCGCCGACGGGGATCGGTGAAGCGATCGGCGCCACGTTTGGAAAGGGACGCGACGACGTCACGGCCGCCCCGGAAACGTTAAGCTGGGCGATGACCACCGGCGGACGCACGCCGGAGTCGTGGCCGCGGTCGTAGGGCTCCGACGTCAACGGCAGCATGCCCGGCGTCGATGGCGCCCGGAAATAGACGTCGTAACGCTCCGCAGGGGCGATGAGAAGATGGTCAGTGTCGTAGGGTTCGGCGAAGCTCCCCCCGTCGGAACCGACGACGTGGAAGCTCACTCCTGGAATGTGAAAATTGAAGAATCGTCCATTGGCAACGTTGAGCACGCGCCAGCGGACGAGAGCGCCAGGACGGAGTGAAAGGGTCGGCGTTCGTCGCCCGTTCACCAAGAGAGTGTTCCCTTCGCGACCCATCATTTTCGAATTGTCGTCGAGGTAGGTCGGAAAGGTGCCGTCGTCGTTCACGCGGACGTCGTCGAAGACCAACACGCGCTCTTCGTCGACGTCGGTTCCGACGACCGGCTCATCGACGCCACGGACACGGATCACGCCGGTCAGGCCACGCTCCACTTGCACGTCGGTGCGCAGGTGGGGGTGGAACCAGAAGAGCCCCGCGTCCTTCAGGATGAAATCATAGGTAAATGTGCCACCCGCGGCGACGGGCCCGCTCACATCGGGGGCGCCATCCATCCCGTTGGGTAGCCGGAGCCCGTGCCAATGGACGGTGGTCGCCTCCGGGAGGCGATTCGCAAAATGGACGACGAGCCGATCGCCGACGCGCGCGTCGAGGAGCGGTCCGGGGACGGTGCCATTGTAGCTCCACACCGGGGAAGGCTTTGAGGCACCGAAGTCCCAGGAGGTCTCCTGTGCCGTCAGCGTCACTTCAAGGGTGCGGGGGGCACCGCTCTCGTTTGCCGCCGTCGCGAGCGCGAGCGGGTCGGGCAGTGGCGCTTCCGGGGTGCCGCAGCCGGCAACCGAACCAAGCCCAGCCGCCGCGCAGACCGCAAAAAAACGAGTGACCCCGGCCTTCACGGCGTCCCCGACATTTCGTTGGAGAACGCCGACGAGATGCCGCCTCGCACGCAATGCAGCCGGTAGGTGTACGTCATCCCGGCGGTGAGCAGCGCGTCGTGCTTGTTGTCGGCGGCGCCGGGAACCGTGAACGCGACGACATAGGCGTCTGATGCCGTTTTCCGCTCGCCGATAATCGTGTCGCAGTCCTTGGTGGCGTTCGTCCACGACACATGGAGCCCGCCCGTCATCTTCACGAGCATGGTGATCGTCGGTGCGGCGGGGACGGTCGCTCCCGCATCGGCGGCCGCGTTGGTCGAAGCATCGGTTGTCCCCAAGTTGTCGTCGCCGCCGCAGGCGGGGAGGACGGCGAATACAAGGGCGGCTAGGGGCCGTGCCAGGCGAGCGGTGAGGTTCATCCTTCCATGGGCGCGAACGGCCCGCCCGTGACCGACTATTTCGCGACCACGATGCCGTCGCGGGCGAGCTCTTCGGCGGTTGCGCGTCGGGGCTGGGTGCCGGCGGGGGGAGTGAACCGATCGGTTTCGGCACCATCGCGGACGGAGACGACGGTGAACATGCCGCCCATGTCGATGCGGCCGAAGGGGCCCGGCCCGCCGCCCATGGAAATGCTGTTCTTCGGGAGCGCCATCCCGGCCATTCCGGCCATCCCGGTCTGGCCCATCGTCATCGCGTCGGGTGCGAGCTTCCCCAGCTTTTCGTCGAGGGCGCGCGTATCGGCGCCGATGAAGTTTCCGCTCTCGTGCCCCATTTGCGTCATCGCGTGGTGGGTCATGTGGCAGTGGAGCGCCCAGTCGCCGGGCTCGGTCGCGGTGAAGACGATGTCGCGGGTCGCGCCGACGGCGAGGAGCACCGTCGTTTCGGGGAACCGCGCGCTTCGCGGGATCGCGCCGCCGTCGGTGCCGGTGACCTCAAACGGGGGCCCGTGGAGGTGGATCGAATGGTGGTCCATCGGGCCGAGGTTCCCGAGGCGGATCCGCACGCGCTCGCCGGTCCGGACGCGCAGCGGCTCGGTGGCCGGGTAGGATTTTCCGTTGAACGTCAGCACGTTGAAGTCGTTCATCGCGAGCGGATCGGGCCGGCGCGCCCCGGCAACCATCTTCCATTCGTGGCTCATCAAGACGAAATCGCGGTCGACGTGCTCGGGGTCGGGCCCCTTCGGGAGGACGACCAACATGCCGACGAGGCCGAGCGCCATCTGCGTCATTTCGTCGAAATGGGAGTGATACATGTACGTGCCCGGTCGGCGGGGACGGAAGGTGTACGTCCAGGTTTCGCCGGGCGGAATCGGCGCTTGGTTCAGCCCGGAGACGCCGTCCATCCCGTTGGGGACGACGAGGCCGTGCCAGTGAATCGTCGTCGGCTCTGGCAGCCGGTTGGTCACGTAGAGGCGGACGAGTTCCCCTTCGGGGAGCGCAAGGACCGGGCCTGGCGTGCGCCCGTTGTAGCCCCAGCAGCGTGCCTCCAGGCCGGGGGCGAAGGTGTGGGTGAACTCCTCCACGACGAGGTGGCCGACGTGGACAGTCCCCGACGCGGTCTGTTGGCGGGTGAGCGGCAAGATCGCCCCGTTCGGGACCTCGAGGGCGGGCGCTGCACCCCGTCGCGCGGGCGTTGCGGCGGCGGCGCCGACGGTCGTCGGGGCGGCGGCGGCGGTTGAAATTTGGCCTACGCCGGCACCGGTGAGGGCGAGGCCGGCTCCGAGAAACTGACGGCGATCGATGGGGTTCAATGGGTCATTTCTCCGGGGACTTCAAAGGCAGTTCTTGGGCTCATCGGCGCTTGGGGAAGCGGGGCGTCTCCGCCATTTCCGAGGAGCAGCGCGCGGGCGTGGGCGATCTTCTGCCGCTCGATGGCGTCGACGGCGGCGCTCTCGGCTTCGGCGAGCCGGCGCCGGGCGTCGAGGACGTCAAACACGCTCGCGTGCATGGCGTTCATCATCAGAATCGTCTCGGCGAGCACGTTGCGGCGGGCGGGGAGGATCGTCGTCGGGTACTGGCGGGCGCACGCGTCGGTGACCCGTACCTCGGCGGCAACCACTCGACTTTCCGCGCGAAGTCGGCGCGCCTGCGCCTGGAAGCGCTCGGCGAGGCCGTCGTAGCGGGCCTCCGTTGCGGCGATCGAGCCCTGCTTGCGGTCGAAGAGCGGGACCGAAATCCGCGCGCCTCCGCCGAGCTCCACGAAAAGCCCGTCCTGCTCGCCGTGGCCGTCGACGACGACGTCCGGGGTTTGCCCTTCGAGGCGTAAGAGGCCGGTTTTCTTGGCGAGGGCGACCAAGCGCTCGCCGGTCGCCCGCAGACGCAGGTTCCCGGCGACCACTTTTTCTTCGTCGAGCGTCGTGGCGGGCGCTTCCGGTTCAACGGCGGGGCCTGCAGCGACAAGCCTGGCCGGGTCGGCGATGCCCAAGCGTGCGGCGAGCGCTTCCCGGGCGACGAGCGCATCGAGTTCCCGGCGGGCGACGACGACCCGCGCCTCCTCGTGGCTCGCACGCGCCGCCGCTGCCGGAATTGCGCTGATATTTCCAGCCTGGGTGAGCGCATCGGCGCCATCGCGGGCTGCGGCGAACGTCGCCAGCGATACGCGCGCGAGCCGCAAGCGCTCTTCGGCCGCCTCCCAGCGGGCGTGAAGGACGGTCGCCGAAAAGGCCGCTTCCAGAACGGAGGCGGCAGCATCGAGGCGCGCCGCTTGAAGGTCGTGGGCAGCGACCGCCCCGCGCGCCGGCGTGAGAAGCGCTCGGGTGAGCGCGTACTCGATGCGAACGTCGGCCTGGAGCGGCTGGGCGCGGTCGGACGTACGTCGAAGGTCGAACTCGACGGCTGGGTTCGGGAGCAGTTCCGCCTGGCGGAGCATCCCCTCGGGGACGCCGAGTTCGAGAACGGTTGCGCGGAGATCCCGGTCGTTGCAGAGCGCGAGGGCGACGGCATCGGCGGCCCGGAGCGGCGTCGGGACAGGAGCGTTTCCCGGCGGGCGACCGGCGAGGGGGGTGCGCCGCGATGGGGCCGAAATCGCTGCCCACACGTCTACTTCTGAACCGGCGTCGCGCCGGGCATAACTCGCGGGGGCGAAGGAGGGAGGCGCCGGCAACCCGCACCCGGCCAGCGCGACGGGCACAGCGAGGGTCACCGGGAAGACAAGCCGGCGAGCACGGGCGGCGAGGCGCTCAATGGCCATGGTGGTGCCCCGCAGGCATGGGAGGCATCGCGGTCGGAGCCGGCTCGGGCGACGCCGAACGCGCGGGGGCGAGCCCGTCGGCCTCGGGGAGTGGCGGCGCTGCGACCGCCACCGATGCCAAGGCCTGCGGCGGCTCCGTTGGCCGGGAGGCGCAAGCAACAAGGGCGAGCGCCGGCAAGAGATGGAGCTTCATCGGCGATGTGGGCCGCTGGCGGCGTTTCGTGACCGAGAAAGCGGGGCGCGGGCGCCGTCCCGCAGCGCTCAAGGATTCCCCAGGTAACTTAGGCTCGCCTCCGTCGCCTCTGGTGGTGACGCCGGCTCCGGACGGCGCGCGAGGAGCTTGTCGCCGAGGAGATCGGCGAATTCGAACTCGACCTCGGCGACGAGACCATCAAGACGGAACGCAGCCCCTTCTCGACGCGATGAGCCGGCGCGCGAGCCGCGGAGCGGTGGGTGTGCTGGCGGCGCTGACGGCGCTGGCGCTCCCGCTTCGTGCGCTCGCGGCGCCGACGGCCGCTGCGAAGAGGACCAGCGCAAAATCGGTACGCGAATCACGCCCTTTGGGGGGCACGTATCGTGTCCCCCAAAGGGCGACGAGGTCTGCCTCGATGGCTGCGGGCTCATCTCCCGCCAGGAGGCGACGGTGAATTTCCGCGCGAAGTTCGTCGACGGACGAAACGACGCTCCGCGCGCAGGCCGAACAGATTCGGGGAACGCTCCCGGGCGTCGAACTCTATCCGCTCGACGACAACACCTTGCTTGCACTGACGACGAACCGCCCCCAGTGCGACGATCTCGCCGCCGCCTTCGGCTCAACGCCAAACCTTCAAGAGATTCGTTATCAGGTCGCGAACAACCTCCGAATCACTCCCGAAATGACAAGCGGTGCGGCGCCTTTGCCCGCAATCGCGGTGGGGCTGCTCCGCGGGCTCGATCTCTGATCGCTCCACCACCGCGACGATGCGGCCAGGGCGACCCGGGCGACTAGGGCGACTAGGTAGCTGCTCGGAATCTCCTTTTCGGAGTGCGACACGTCCTCGCGAAAC
>DYPH01000201.1 GCA_020720045.1 Sorangium cellulosum
GTACGAGAACTTTCTTCTAGTTCGTGCCGCAGAAGATCGAAACAACCACTACTTTCGGACTCTGCGCGACTCCGGTGTTTGGACAGCGCTATGTGGCGGCGAAGCGTACGCGAAGATGTGGAAATTTACTGGGTTTAATCTTGGTTCGTGGGTAACCGAACACATAGATTGGTCTGCAGACTTTGACCAACAAACCTATGCTCACGTCCGTCAGAACGAGCTACTGGAATACCTAAAATGGTGAACACATTTGAAATGGACGCTCCGCATAAGAAAGGGCACAGGGACCCACTTCGCGCGTTTTACACCGACGATAACGCGCTGGTTGCCTATATGGTTGAACTGCTCGCTCCAGAGCCAAACGACCGATGCCTCGAGCCGTGTGCAGGCAGTGGATTGTTCATCGATGAACTCATTTCGAGACAACCAACCATCCAAATTGATGCGATAGAGATCGATCCTGGCGCGGTCAAAGCGCTGCATCACCGTTTTAGCAAGACTTCGCGCGTCAACGTGTTGCGGGAAGACTATCTTGCAACGGTCGCAGGGCGCACACCCTCATACGACAGGATTGTTGCAAACCCGCCGTATGGCGCATGGCAGACACCAGAGCGTAGAGAGGAACTGAAGCGCTCCTATCCCGATTTGTACGTCAAGGAAAGCGCAACGCTATTTCTTGCCAAAGCAATCGCGTCGCTGAAGGTAGGCGGAAGAGCCGTCTTCATTTTGCCCGAAACGTTCCTTTTTTCTCATTCTCATCGTCCGCTGAGGAAGCGCATCCTCGATGCGTGTGCTGTCGAATCCATTGACGTATTCCCTTCTTCGCTGTTTCCGGGGGTCAATTTCGGCTATGCTCGGCTATCAATACTTTCTTTGAAACGGGTGCAATCGTCTAGTGGTCACCGTTGTGTCATTCGCCAATCCACAACTATGGCTGAACTCGTGGAAAGGCGCGGAGTAACGAGCGAGTACGAGCAGAGCGCGATCGCGCATACGCCAGAACTCTCATTTCCTCTCAACGGAGCCTGTCCAATGGAGCGCAGTGAAAGTGTTCGCGCGCTGACTCTTGGTGACATAGCCGACTGCGTCACAGGTTTTTACTCCGGTGATGATGCCAGGTTCCTCCGGCGCGCGCCAAACAACACAAAATACGCTAGACGATACCCAGCGGTACAATCTGGAGCTATCTCTACAGTTCCGAACCCGCCGCTGTCAGGTCTGTCCGGACAGAGTCACTTCGTCCCTGTAGTCAAAGGCGGCGGATACGCCTACCTTAAACCAACTATGTGGTACATGGATTGGAGTGAGTCCGCCGTGCTTCACTACCGAACCGATCGGAAGGCTCGGTTTCAGAACAGCAGTTTCTACTTCCGTCGAGGAATCGGTTTCCCCATGGTTAGTTCGGGTGGCGCGCGGGCTACCGCAATTGAGTCGCATCAGCTCTTTGATCAATCGGTAGTAGGAATTTTCCCAAAAGACCATTCGACCTATGGTTTCTTGCTTGCGTACTTAAATTCAAGCGTAGCGTGGCTTCTGCTTCGACAGATTAATCCCTCGACCAATAACTCCGCCAAGTACATGCGACGCCTGCCGGTCACGCTGCCATCGACAGTGGAGCTAGATTGGTTTTCGGAACTTGTTGATACCTACGTTCGCCACCTTTCCAATGGCGGCACTGCGAATGAAGCGCTTGAGCAGGAATTAGAGGCAGGGGTTGAAAGAGCAATGGCGGGACTCCGCGCCTAGCCCTGGGCGCCATTCCGCCCCCCCCATCACCCCCCCCGGTCCCCCCCTCATTGCCCGCGGCTCAGACTCTCTCGCGCCCCATGTCCCCGGACGCAATCTCATCGCCCGCGAGTAGGGGCTTAGGCTGAAGGAGCTTGAGGAATCTACGGTTGCCAGTGTGCCCGGCACCGAGGGTGAGCCGGCCGGTGGCGCTAACCTACCTGGCGCCCGGCATCCAGGCGGAGATTGACCTCGGCGCCCTCCACGTCTCCCCGGTCGAGCAGCCCGCGGAGCTGGTGGCCCAGCGCCAACAGGCGCGCCACTTAGTTAGGCGGGGCGGCGCGTGAGCCCGGGGAACGCTGGGTCCGCTCCGTGGTGCCCCCCGAGGGGAACGTGTGCCGAACTGGGCCCGAACCTGCGAAAGGCGTGGCCCAATTTGCTTCCACGCCCCCCCCAAAACGGGGCACGCTCACGGCTATGGCGGCCGAGTTCGTGGTGCTTGTCGGGCTGCAAGCATCGGGAAAGTCATCGTTCTGCGCCGAACGGTTTTCGAGGACCCACGTCGTCGTGAGTAAGGACGACTTCCCCGCGCGGAAGCGGGAGGCCCGCCAGCGTCGCGCCCTCGAAGCGGCATTTGCCACGCAAAAAGACGTGGTGCTTGAGCGCCCGTCGCTGGAAGAGGGATTTGATCGCCTCTATTATGTCTGTTTGAGAGAGGGGACGTTTGACGTAGCCCCCTGGCACGAGGATCCATGAAACCGGATGAGTTTGAGCGTAAAATGCGACACGGTGAGCGTTTTCACCACCTTCGCGTCGAGAACGACAGCTTTCTCATAGTGCGCGTCGATGGTCGCTCTTTTTCACGCTTTACGGAGCGAAAGGTGGAGAAGCCCTTCGATGCGCGCTTTCACAACTGGATGCGAGCGACCGCCAAGGCGCTCTTCGTCGGTTTCGACGGCACCTACGCCTATACGGAGAGCGATGAAATCTCCGTGCTTCTGCCGAAACAAACGCAGCTCTTTGATCGGGAAGTCGAAAAACTCGTCTCGCTAAGCGCCTCGAAAGCGGCGGCAACCTTCTCGCTGGCGTGTGGGGAGGCGGTCGACTTCGACGCCCGAATCTGGGTCGGCGAAAGCGTCGAAGACGTCCTTGACTACTTCCGCTGGCGCCAGGACGACGCGACCCGCTGCGCCCTCAATGGCTGGAGCTACTGGACGCTCCGGAAGCATGGGGCGAGCGTCGCAACGGCAACGGCGCGCCTGGAAGGTCTCACCCGCGAGGAGAAAGAGGTGCTGCTCGCCGCCCACGGCATCTCGTTCGCTGAGACCCCCTTTTGGCAACAGACGGGCTCCGGTTTGTACTGGAATTCGTACACGAAAGAGGGCTTCGATCCGGTGAAACAGGTCGCCACGACCGCGCTTCGAAGACGCCTCGCCTGGGAGGAGGCGCTCCCCTCCGGCGACGCCTACCGGGAGTTTCTCCGCGCCTTCCTTTAGCCAAGCAGCTCGGCGGTCGCTTCGTCGAGGACCGGTTCGAGGACGCTCGACCGGCGGCGCTCCCGGTAGCGGCGACGGGCCATGTCTCCCGGGAGGACCAAGCGTTCAACGAGCTCCCTCGATGCGGCGCGCGCGAAGAGAAAGATCGCGTAACCGGCATACTTTGCTTCATTTTTCATACGGTCACCCCTTCGACGCCCGGGGCTGTTGAAGGCGGCGGGAGCGCGTACTTCACGATCTTTCCAAAGACGCTGGCGAGCTGCCTGGGGAGGCTACCTGTATGATACACCTGTCCGTAACGGGTGCAGAGTTCACGCACCTTGGGGGCAAGCTCCGGGTACCGGGAGGCCGGGAGGTCGGGAAAGAGGTGATGCTCAATCTGGTGACTGAGGTGCCCCGTCATCACGTGAAAGAGCGCGCCCCCTTCGAGGTTTGCCGAACCGTTCAATTGGTGTAGATACCAGGCGCCGCGCGACTCGGGCTCGGACGGATCCGGGTACATCTGGACGCCTTCCGGGAAGTGACCACAGAATATGACGGCGAAGGTCCACAGGTTCCGGACGACGTTCGCCAGCAAATTTCCAAGCAGGACGCGCGGCGCGTTACCGAGCGCGAGGGCCGGGAAGAAGAGGTAGTCCTTCGCGAGACGACCGGCCGCCTTTCGTAAAAAGGGCTTTGCCCGAGCAAAGAGCTCGCGCCACGTTTGACGCCCCTCGAGCGTCTCATCGAGGCGAAGATCGTGAATGGCGACGCCCCATTGGAAGACGAACGCGAGACCGACCGCCGAGATCGGCTGAATAAAATGGCTGAGGTTCCACGGTTGTTCCGGTGTGACACGCAAGAGGGCGTAGCCAATATCTCGGTCTTTCCCGACGATATTCGTGAACGTATGGTGTTCGAAGTTGTGGGAATGACGCCAGTCCTCCCCGGCGCAGACGTTGTCCCACTCAAAACGGTTCCCTGCGAGGTCTGGCTCCTTCGTCCAGTCGTACTGACCGTGCATGACGTTGTGGCCGATCTCCATATTGTCGAGGATCTTTGCGGCGGCAAGCATACCGACGCCGCCCAGGAAACTGAGCGGCCCGATGCCGACGTGGAGGAGCAGGCGCCCCGCCCCTTCGAGGCGTCGCTTGGCGGTCTGGATCCGACGAAGATGGGCAAGATCCTTTGCACCAAGATCGCGGACGACGGCGTCGCGGAGGGCATCGAGTTCGGCACCAAACGCCGCCATCTCTCCGGCGTTCAGTGTACGCGAGGAGTCCCTCTTGAGCGCTTCTTTGGTCATCGTACATCTCCAAGGTTCAATTCGAGGTCGCTCACGGCGCGCGACGTACAAAGGCGGATCTCTTCCGCGTAAGGTCCCGAGCGCTTGCCGTTCCGGAGGTCCTCGACGATGCCGCTCCGCTTTTCGCAGCGGCAACTGTTGCAAATTCCCTGGCGGCAGCCGTAGCGAGGCCGCTCCCCGGCCGCTTCGAGCGCCTCCAGCAAGGAGGGCGTCGTGGCGACGGCGACGACGCGCCCACGCCCCAGATCAACCTTCACCGGCGTAACCTCCCCTTCCCCACGGCGCGGCGGAACTGGCCCTCCATGGAAGCGCTCGGTGACGAGGACGCCCGCTGGAATGCCCCCAACGTCACCGACGAAGCGCTCCATCATTGGCGCAGGACCGCAGAGGTAAACCCTCGAATACATGTGTCGATCGGGAACGATTTCCGCCAAGCGCCCTGGCGAAAGCGGGCCGACGAGGAAGTGCACGCCAGCGAACGGGAGCGCCTCCAGCTCCTGACGAATCGCCTGCGGCACCGCCGCCTCCGACCGAGCCGCATGTACGAAGACGACGTCACGAAGACGACGACGCGCCGCGAGATCGCGGGCGATACTGAGGACCGGCGTGATTCCGCTCCCGCCGCTCACGAGCAGCAATTTTCCTGCGAAGCCCTCAGGAACCACGAAGTCGCCGGCGGGGCGACCGAGGCGAAGCACGTCGCCGACACGCGCCTGCGTGTGGAGGTAGGTCGACAAGACCCCGTCACGCGGCTCCCGAACGCGGCGGACGGAGATCTCGAAGGTGCGCCGAGCATGCGTCGGCGCCGAGGAGATCGAGTAGCAGCGCTCGGTCCGCACGCCGTCGACGACCGCCGCCACCGGGACGAATTGCCCCGCCCGGTGCCCGGGCCAGTGGCGGTTCGGAGCGAGCACAAATGTTCGAAAATCCTCCGCTTCCTCGCGGATGGAGACGATCCGCGCGCGGACTTCCGTGACCGACCAGAGGCGGTTCACCTCCTGGAGCCAAGGGTCGACGAGCGCAGGGAGCGCAGCGAGACGGTACGAAACGGGCGACGGGGACATCTTCGACTCCTTGGCGAGAAACCTACAGGCACGTAAGTTACAACTGTGTAGGTACCCGTCAAGCGAGGGCCAGATTTCTCCTCGAATCGTGACAATTACCGACGAATCCTGGGTTCCACGAAAAATCATGCACGCCTGACGCTCGTCCGAGAAGTTACGACGGTGAAGGTTCCCCCAACGCGGTAGGGTGGCAGGATGATCTTCCGTGCCCCGCGCCTCTCGGCGACCGCGCGCCGCGCCCAGCTCATCGACGTCGGCCGTGCCGTCTTTGCCCGCCGCGGCTTTGAAGGGGCATCTCTCGAGGAAATCGCTGAAAAAGCGAAAGTTTCTCGCCCGGTCCTCTACGAACACTTCGGCGGGAAGGAGGGGCTCTACGCAGTGATCATCGACCGCGAGATGGAGTACCTCGTCCGCCGAATCTCGGAATCGATCGGCGGCGGGACGCCTCGCGAGCGCGTGGAGGCGGCCGCGTTCGCGTTCTTTTCCTACGTGAAGGACCACCCCGACGGCTTCGCGATCCTCACCCACGACGCCCCCGTCACGACGGCCAGCGGCGGCCTCTCAAGCCTCCTGAACGACGTCGCCGAACGGGTCGGCGAGGTGTTCGCCGCCTCCTTCAAGGAGGCCGGCTACGACCCAAAAACGGCACCGATTTACGCACATGCGCTGATCGGCATGGTGACGTTCGTCGGCCAGTGGTGGGTGCAGAGCCACAAGCCTTCCGTCGAGGAACTCACCGCACACATCTCTGCCCTCGCCTGGATGGGGCTCGGCCAGCTTCCGAAGAAGCCGAAGCGCGTCCGCAGCAAATAGCTCGTTCCCAAGCCCTTTCGCTGCGACACGCGCCTAGGTAGCTGCTCGGAATCTCCTTTTCGGAGTGCGACACGTCCTCGCGAAA
>DYPH01000202.1 GCA_020720045.1 Sorangium cellulosum
ACATTGCTTTGATCACATCCCGTGTAAATTGCAATTCCGAGCAGCTACCTAGCACCGCGGACGCGCTGCTTTCGTCCGCGGAACCGGTTTCCAGCGCCGCGGACGCGCTGCTTTCGTCCGCGGAACCGGTTTCAAGCACCGCGGACGCGCTGCTTTCGTTCGCGGACGCGGGCCTGCTTCAGGCGATCACGTCCTCAAACGCGTACCGGGCTGGCGGCTTGCCGACGAGGTAGCGGGCGGCGCGGAGGGCCCCCTTTGCGAACAAATCCCGGTTCGAGGCGCGGTGCACGAGCTCGATGCGCTCGCCGTCGCCGAGGAAATGGACGTGGTGATCGCCGATCACATCGCCGCCGCGGACCGCGTGGAGCGCGATCTCGCCGCGGGGGCGCTCGGTGGCGCTCTTGCCAGAACGTCCGTGAATTTCGCCGCTTGCAGGGGACGCCGTGCGCGCCGCTTCCGCGAGGCGGATCGCCGTCCCGCTCGGGGCGTCGAGCTTCTTGCGGTGGTGGACTTCGACGATCTCGAGGTCGAAATCCTCCCCCAGCGCCGCGGCCGCCGCAGCCACAAGCCGCGCAAGCACGGCGACGCCGAGGCTTGTGTTTGGCGCCCAGAGCACCGGGATTTCGGCGGCGGCGGCGTCGAGGGCGGCGAAATGCGCGGCGTCGAGGCCGGTCGTCCCCGAGACGAACGGCACCTTCGCGGCCCGCGCCGCGGCGAGGGCGGCGAGGAAGCCGTCCGGCGAGGAAAAGTCGATCAGCACGTCGGCGCGCGCGCCAGAAAGGCTGGAAAGTCCGGCGGTTTCCTGAAGCGCGGCTCGCCCCGCGGTGAAGACACAGTCGTCGCCGGCGGCGGTCGCGAGGCGGGCGATCGCCTGCCCCATGCGGCCGGAGGCGCCGGTGAGCGCGAGGCGCAGCGCCATCAGACAGTGCCTGCTTCGTAAGCGCTCAGCACCGCGTCGACCTTCGCCGCCGCCCCCTCGGAGATCGGCGCGAGCGGGAGGCGGACCGTGTTCTGGCCGATGCCGCGACGGCTCAGCGCGTACTTGGCGGGGCCCGGATTCGCCTCGACGAACATCACCTCGTGGACCGGCAAGAGCTTCCGGTGGGCGGCGAGCGCCGCCGGGAAGTCGCCGTCGAGACCGAGCTTCGTCGCCGCGACGACGGCGCCGGGGAGCACGTTGGAAGTTACCGAAATAACTCCCGATCCACCGACGGCGGTCATCGGGAGCGTGAGCCCGTCGTCGCCGGAGAGGATCGCCATCCCGCCCCCCATGCGACGCCCGATCTCCTGGGCGCGGAGCACGTTGCCGGTCGCCTCTTTCGTGGCGACCACGTTCTTCGCCGTCGCCGCGATCCGTTCGAGGGTCTCCGGGAGGAGGTCGACGCTGCTGCGGCCGGGGATGTTGTAGAGGACGACCGGGAGGCCGGTCGCCGCCGCCACCGCGACGTAGTGGCGGTAGAGCCCCTCTTGGGTCGGCTTGTTGTAATAGGGGACGACGACCATCACCGCGTCGACGCCGGCTTTCTCAGCGATCTTCACGAGATGGATCGCATGCGCCGTCGAGTTCGAGCCGCAGCCAGCGACGACCTGGGCGCGCCCACCGACCGTCGCGACCGTCCGCGCGAAGAGCGCTTCGATCTCGGCCTCGGTCAGCGTCGGGCTCTCGCCGGTCGTGCCGACGGGGACGACCCCGGTGATCCCACCGGCGATCTGGTGCTCCAGGAGCGCGTCGTAGGCGGCGAAGTCGAGGGCGCCGGCGTCGTCACCGGCGAAGGGGGTCACCAGGGCGGTGTACGTGCCGCGGAACGAGATCGTCATGACGCGGCACGTAAGCCGGAGACTCCCGCGCTGTCATCCGGAAATCGCCGGTCAGAAGGAGCCGGAAACCGAGAGGCCGTTCGTCGTCCCGAGGAGCGGCGTCACGCGGACCCCCTCCTGCTTTTTCGGCGCTTCTTTGTCGCCACCGGCGAAGGTCAAATAGGCGCCGACAGCGAGGAGACCGGCACCGACGACCGCCGACCCTGCATAGAGGGCCTGGCGAAGCTGCACGTCCCCGTTCTTGTTCTTTTTGCAGTTGTTGAGCGAGTCTACCGAGTTTGCGTTGTAGCCGGCGGTGATGCAGAAATCGCGGCTCGTGTTGCTCCCATTGAAGAGCCAGGGGATCCCGCCGACCGCGCCGCCGATCAGGAGCGCGCCACCGCCGACCATCGCGCCGACGCCGACCGCTTTCTTCACAGGAAACGAGCTCTTCTCCGTGGGGCCCGTCGTTCCGGTCGCGACCGGCTCGAGGACGACGGCGAGCTTCTCATTCGCGCCAACGGCGAAATTCTTCTCGAGCGGCTTGCCGAGGCTCTCCCCCTTCACGAGGTGGGCGCCGGCGAGCACTTCCACGGTCACCGTGTCGGCATCCATCGGGATTTTCCGGGCGCCGTCGAGGAGCAGCTCTTTCGCCCCTTTTGCCGAGAGGGTGACGGTGCCGGTCTTCAGCTCCAGGAGCTCGTCGATGAGATCCTTGGCGATCGCGGCGAGGGCCGGATCCTGGGCGTCCTTGAGGTTGTCGCTCCAGCTCTTCTTGACGACTTTGTCCGGCTGCCCTTTGCGCCAGTAGTGGAGCTCGACCTCGACCTGCCCTTTTTGCCCCTTCGGCTTGGCGAGGACGCCCCAGATGTAGCGATCGGCCCCGAGCTTTGTGCCGATTTTCTCTTCGCATTTCGCGTCCGGCTTGGCGTCGCACTTGTTGGCCGTCGTGAGCACGGCGAGGACGGAGCCGTCTTCCACCAGCGAGACGGAGGGCGCTTTGGAAATGCGGGAGCGGAGGGCGTTGGTGATCGCTTCGGATTGCTCGATGGCGTCGTCGGAGTCGATCGCGAGGATGCGGAGCGGCGTCGCGGCCGGCCCGGGAGCTTCGGCGTGGGCGGCCGACGAAGCGGCAACGACCGACGAGGCGATGGCAATCGGGGCAAACAGGCGGAGGCGGCTCGACATGGTGCGGCAACCTACCCCAACCGGCGCGCCGGTTGAAAGCGCTGGCGACGGCGAGCAACGATTTGCTAGCGACGCCCCGTGCGCATCACCGGCGGCCAATTTCGCTCGCGACTCCTCGTCGCCCCCCGCGGTGACGCGACCCGGCCTACCTCCGATCGCGTCCGTGAGTCGCTCTTCTCGATCCTCGAAGCGCGCGGATTCCCTCGCGATGCTCGAGTCTTGGACCTCTTCGCCGGCACCGGTTCCCTCGGCTTCGAAGCGCTGTCTCGTGGCGCCGAGCACGTGACCTTCGTCGAGGAGCGCCGCGACACACTGCGCGCCCTCGAAGAGAACCGTGCTGCGTTGAAAACCGTCGACCGATCGGCCGTTTTTGCTGAAAAAGTCGAGCGCGCCCTCACGCGGCTCCCGGCGGCGAGCTTCGACCTCGTCTTCCTCGATCCTCCCTACAAGCTGGTGACCGAGCCCCCGTTTGCCGCGCTTTTTGCTGCTGTTGCAAGGGTTTGTGCGCCAAACGCCTGCGTCGTCCTCGAGCACGCCAGCCGCGACCAAGCCCCCGCGCTCGGGCCGTGCGCCTGCGAGGAGGCGCGCCGCTACGGCGACACCGCGCTCGCTTTTTATGCGCCGACGCCCGCCGACGCCGATGAGATTCTCGAAGAAACCTGAAGGGTTTCAACGGCGAAAGCCGGTGCGCGCACGAGACGGGAGACGACCTGCGTCAAATGCTCTAACGTCTCAGCGCTCGTCTGCGCCGCTGCGGGAGTCCCCGTGCGCGCCCCAGCGACGCCTCCGACCATGCACGCCCTCCCCCCCTTCCGCCTCTCCCTGATCGTCGCCCCGATCGCCTTCGCCCTCGCCGCTGCGCCGCTCGTCGGCTGCACGAAAAAGGAGGACCCGAAGCCGACGGTCACCACGACCACCTCCGCAGCCCCGGTCCGCCGTTCCGACGACGACCTCCCGCCGCCGCCGGTCGCCGAAGTCGATGCCGGGGCGCCGGCGCCGACGAGCGCCGGACCGGCCGTCGCGACGAACGCCCCCCCGTCGGACGGCTGCAGCCAGAAGTGCACCGGCAAGTCGACCCCCGAGCTCGAATCGACGCTCGCCGGCATGGCCCGCCGCGCCCGCGTTTGTTACGAGCAGGCGCTCAAGAACGACCCGGCGCTCAAGGGGCACGTGACGATCAAGGTGAAGATCGGCGCCAACGGCAGCACCTGCGGTGCGAGCGTGGCGAGCAGCGACTTCAGCGACGCCAACATCGGCGCCTGCAGCGCGAACAAGTTCCGCACGACCTACCCGGCCCCGAAGGGGGGCTGCGTCGAGGTCTCCCAGCCGCTCAACTTCACCACGCGCTGAAGAGTCCCCTGTCGTGAACGCTCGTCTTTTCGCCATCGTGGCGCTCTTTGGTGCGCTCGTCGCCTGCGAGGAGACGCGTGGCGATTTCGGCGACGAGTGCCTGTCCGATGACGACTGCCTCTCGAACACCTGCCTCGGCCGCGCCTGCGTGAACCCGCCCCCGGTGTTCACCGCGTCGGACGGCGGTTCTTCGGCAACTACCGGAGATCGTTGATGGACCCCGAGGTACGGCACGGCGTCCAGCTCCTCGTCTGCTACGACGGCGCCGCCTTCCACGGCTTCGCCCCGCAAAAGACGGTGCGGACCGTCCACGGCGCCCTCACCGAGGCGATCCGGGCCCTCGATCCGACGGTCGTCGACGTGCGTGGCACCAGCCGCACCGACGCCGGCGTCCACGCGGAGGGGCAGTCGGTCGCCTTCCATTCGGCGCTACAAATTCCCGCAAAAGGCTGGGTTTTGGGCCTTAACGCCAAGCTGCCGGACGACGTCTCCATCCGCGCCGCCCGCGCCATCGGCGCCGACTTTAACCCGCGCTTCGAAAACCTCGGGAAGCGCTACGTGTACCGAGTCCTCCTCGATGCCGTCCGCGACCCGCTCCGCGATCGCCGTGCCTGGCGGATCGGCGAGCCGGTCGACCGGAACCTCCTGATTTCCGAAGCGAAAGCGCTCGTCGGGACCTTCGATTTCGCCGCCTTTCGCGGCAAGGACGAGCGGGAAAATACGGTGCGCACGATCCTCGGGATCGACGTCACCGAAGAGGACCAGGGGCGCGTGCTCGCGATCCGCGTCACCGGAACCGCCTTTCTTTTCAACATGGTGCGCATCGTCGTCGGGACGTTGGTCGACGTCGCCCGAGGTCGGAAGGCGCCCGGAGCCGCCGCCCGCGCCCTCGCGAGCCTCGACCGCCGCGACGCCGGGATGACGGCGCCGCCCCACGGTCTTTGCTTGGAAGAGGTCTTCTGGAAGCCGCTTGAAACGGGAATGATCGCCGGCCCCTCCTGGCCGGACGGGCATTTCGAGCCCAGCGAAGTTGCTCCTTGACCGGCCTCCGCGTCCGCGCGCCCCAGGTCGGCGAAGGGGACAAGATCGTTCCACTATGGCGGAATCTTTGGGATCTTCATGAAGCCTGGGGGAGCTACCCCGGCACCCAAGACGCCGCCGTCTACCGCGCGCTCGCCCGCCGCATCGACGATGAGTCGGCCCTCCGTCGCGGCTTCCCCCTCCTTCGCCGGAGCGGCGAAAATGGCGGACATATTCATTTGATCGCCGAGCGCGATGGCGAGATCGTCGGTCAGGTCGAGGGCTGGGTGGAGGCGAACGGCGTCGACCCACGCACGCCGATCACCTGCGAAATTCGGAGCTTGATCGTCGCCGAGACCGTCCGTGGCGGTGGCGTCGGGCACGCGCTGCTTGAGGAGCTCGCCGCCGTTGCCGGCACCGTTGCGCCGCGCATCTTCGCCGTCGCCGAAGTGCTCGCCGAGAACCCGTTCCGCCCCTTTTACCGGCGCGAAGGGTACGCCCCCGTCGGCTGGACGCTCCGCTACGCCCCCGTTTCCGCAGAAACGCCTGAAATTCTCATAGGTGCGCGTGAGGAAACGGCGCGCAGGACGATACAAACGAAGCTCCACGTCCGCCGGGCGCGCGCCTCGGACGGCTTTTCGGCCGCCCTCCTGGAGACGGTGCTGGCGATGCGCCGTCGTGCCGTCCGCGATCTGCGTTTCGACCCGCCGCGCACCCCCGATGCGGCGCAAATCGATGCGCTCTCCACCTACCTCGCCGCCCGTGAGCGCCTCTCGGAGGCGGCGCCGCCCCTCGATTGGATCGTCGAAGATGCCCACGGCGTCCGCGGCCAGGGGACCTTCGCGCTCCTCCCGCTGGAGGCGCCGTTCCTGACCGGCCAGCGGGCGGTGCTCGGCCGGATCGCCTTCGACCCGGCCGGCGATCCGGCGATTCTTCTCCCGCCGCTCCTCGCCCGCGCCGCCGAAAGGGCCCACGCGTTTGGTGCAAAGTGGCTAGAACTTTGCGATTTTTCGGCACCGGGCACCCCCCTCTACGAAGCGGCTCGGGCTCTCGGAGCGACGCCGTGGTCGTCGGTCATGGGGAAACGCGTGTGTTGAGTTCTCCGCGCCG
>DYPH01000203.1 GCA_020720045.1 Sorangium cellulosum
CCTAGGCCGGGTAGCGATCGCTCGAGTACGACCACGTGCACCCGTAGGGGGATGGTGCTTTCGCCGTCTCTCGCAGCTCCTGCCACCCGGGCGCCGGCGCTGCGCCCCGCAGGCGCGGAACAAACCCGCGCTTCCGGAACATCGACGCCGCCATGCCCGGCATCAACGCCGATACGACCTTGCGTCCGTCCGCCGCCTTGTGGGGGCCGCGCCCCATCGACGACTCGCCGTCTTCCACGAACGCCGAAAGGTCGGCGTCCGGTTTCATCACGAACTCAAGGTCGTAGACGCCGAGGCCGTCGTTTTCGAACTCCTGGACGCCCTCGTCGATCGGCGTCGTCGGCTCTGGGACGTTTTCGTAGTCGGGCTCGGAAGCCGTCGCCACGTCGCCACGTCGCCCGTAGTCGGGGAGGCGAGGACCGGGTGCTCCGGCGCGCCGCGTGAGTCGTTCGGCGCATCGTCGGCGCTCGCACAGGCCGCGAGCAGAGCGGGAAAAAACAGCCCGACGCGCCATCGCGATCGGGGATTGCCATCAATAACCATAGAACCTCCTGCAGGCACCGCGCGGACCGGTCCCCTCATCGAGGGGGCGCAACCGCGCACGCCTGAGGTTCGTCAAAAAGGAAGAACTGTCGAGGACTTTCTGCGAGACATGCGCCAGAAGCTCCTCTTCCCAAGCTCGATTTTCGGAACCCGACAAAATCCCCTTGCATCCCGGTGCGACCTTCGGCGAACTTTTTCCCATGCCGAAAGCCCCTGCAAACGCACACCCTGTGTTGAAGACCGCCGAGGAGGCGTACGCCTACTTTCTCAAAGAGGCGCTGGCCCTCGATCCGCGTGAAGTCGTGACGGCGCGCATCGATCCCGCCCTCGCCGGGCATAATTTCCGCGCCGCTGCGACCGCGATTGAAGCGGTTTGGGACCGGGTGACGAAGGTCCTTGTCGCCCCCGATCCGACGATTGTCCCCCTCGCGCTTCCGCTGTCACTGGCCCTCGAAAAAGCCGACCGTGAAGCGTTTGACTTGGCCTCCGATGGGAAAATCGCTTCCAAGCTCACCCGCGTCTACGAGGTCCGTACGCTGCTCTTCGCCGCCGCCGACCTCGGGAAGGCTTTCGGCATCGTTGATGCCGCGACCGTGAAGCGGATCCGCGCCGGAAAAGGGCCCGTCGACGCCACCCAGGACCTCGCCGATCTCGTCCCGCTCTTTCCGGCGGCGGTGCGCGCGAAGATCCCGATGGTCGACGAAGCGCTCTTGGCGGAAGCGAGCGCCCTCCACGCGGAGCTGTACCCGCTCTTCAAACCGACCGGCGCAAAGTCGGCGAAGAGCCTGAGCGACGCCAAAGACCTGCGGAACCGCTTCTTTACGCTCGTCGCCCAGCGCCACGAGACGCTGTGGATGTACGGCGCCTGCGTCTGGGGGCGCGAGGTCGACGACCACGTGAGCACGCTCGGCGCCCACCAGCGTTCCGCCGCCGCGAGCACGCCCGCCGAGCCGCCCAAGTTCTCGGATCCGGCGCTTCGCCGGGACGAGACCAAGGAGTAGGCACGAGCGCTACCCCCGTTCTCGCAAGGCCCTCCGGTTCCCCCCGGGGGGCTTTTCCGTTCTAGGGCCCCACGGAGCGCGGCAGAGTTCCGCAGTCGTCTCGGGAGCGTGGTGCCTGCGAAGTTGGCTTCGGAAGTCTCGCCTCGACGACCCTTGCCTTCAAAAATCGCTTCCGGAGTCTCGATCGGAAGATTTTTGCCTTCGAATTTCGCTTCGGAAGTCACGATCCGAAGATTTTTGCCTTCGAATTTCGGTTCGGAAGTCTCGATCGGAAGGCTTTTGCCTTCGAAATTTCGCTTCGGAAGTCTCGATCCGAAGATTTTTGTCTTCCGGCGCCTCTTCCGAAGTCTCCCGGGGAGGCTTCTGCCTTCGGGGCGTCGGTTCGGAAGTCTCGCCGGAAGGGGAGAGCGTTCCGAGGTTCGCTTCGGAAGTCTCGGGATCTGACGCGGATGTCGCAAGGTGCCTCACGACGGCGCGACGGCAACTGTGGCATCGTCGTGCGTGCACGTGGGGCCGAGGTTGCGTCCGGGCCTACCCGAGAGGTGTAATGGTATGAAAAAGCTGGTTCTTTCGAGTGTCCTCTTTCCCATTCTCGCGGCTGCCTGCGCAAACGATGGCGGGCCATCCGCTACCGGGAGTAGGAGCGATCGGCTCGTGTATGGCGTCGCCGATGCGGCAACCGACGAGGCAAACGTGGTGGTCCATTTGACATGGAAAGTGGGCACGAAGACCACGGAGTGCACCGGGACGATGCTCTCCCCTGGTCTCATCCTCACCGCCGCCCATTGCGCCCAACGAATGCCGGCAGGCGCCATTGTGGGAGTCTGGTCGGCGGCGAGAAAAACGACGTCCTTTGACTTCACGCCGACGATGGTCGCCACGCGCGGTGGTCCGCTTCGGGACCCGATCGTCGACCTCGCCGAACAGGGGGCCGATCTCGCGCTCCTTATGCTTCCCGAAGAGAAGATCGCAGACGCAACACTGGAGCCACGGAGCCGCTTCCCGTCCTTCGATCCTCCGCCGTGGGTTGTCGGCACGCCGCGCCGGATCCCGGCGGGTGCCCTTCAGGTGGCCGCGTTTGGGAGGGACTGCTCGAGCGGAGGGAATCCCCGGTGCATCATGAGCGTGACGTCCACCGCTGTCGCTCACCCGGGGGTGGTCGGACAGTTCGTCAGCGGGAGCAACGGCACTTCCGTCGACCCGTACGTTCCCCTCATCTCAAGCGAGGAGGGCGACAGCGGCGGTCCGATCTTCCGGCTTCGAAGCGACGGGACGCGCGACGTCGTGGCGGTCGTGTCGACGAACGTCGGCGCCGCCGACTTGACCGGTCCGGGGACGCCCGGTTGGCTTCGAACCGCCAGCGCGGATCTCCCCCGGAGCGTCAACTGGTTCCGCCAGCACGGCCTCCCTTCGGCGACGCCACGCCGCTACGGCGAGGTTGAGTACGCGGGCGCGTGCCAGAAGGCGCTCGATCAGGATTGCGACCACTGGTTCGACGCCCACGACAATTGCCCGGCGATCGTCAACCCACTTCAGGTCGATACCGACGACAACGGGGCCGGCGATGCGTGCCCGTGCCCCTGTGACACCGCGGCCAAGTTTCAAGATATCGACGGCGATGGCGTCTGCGCGGTCGCGTGCGCCGGCGCGGCGATGGACAACTGCCCGACGGTGCCGAACGTCGACCAGCGGAACGCGAACGCCCTCGCGGAGCGGGCGCTGGGCTTGCCGGTCGTCGGCGACGCCTGTGAGCCGGTGCCGGTCCCTGCCTCCGAAGCGGATACGGTTACCGCCGACACAACGGTCTGCACCGGAAACTACGTCGCCGGCAGGTATTGCTATGGGCGAAAGGTGCGCGACGAGATCGTAACGACGCCGCTCGTAGCGCGGATCAACAAGGCGCTCTTGCCGGCCGGAAGCATTCTTGTGGGGTCTGAGGACGGAGATGTCGACCAGGTCGTCTCCGCCAACGTCTTCCATCGGTTCTGCCGCAACAGCGCGGAAACAAAGTTCCGGTGCCTGGATGAATCGGTGGTCGCGGAAGAGATCAAGAACTTCAACGGAATCTCAAGTCGTCGGTACCCGTTCCTTACCCTCCGGGACGCTTCGGCCAGCTCTTGGGAGCCCATCGGACAGACGCGTCGCCAGACCTTCGGCGCGCTCTCCGTCGACGATCGCAGCAAGGACACGCGTGTCCGCTGGAATTACGCCGCCGACGAAAGCCGCTGGCTCGCCGACGGGACAATCACGGCGCCCCCCGCGGACGCAGCCTGTCGAAACCCACTTGCCGGACCGGGCAGCTGCCTGGAGGGGGCCCTGTGGACCGCCTCGGATACACCGCTCGGCGGGTCGACGAAGACGATCGCCCACGGCGACGGGCTCTCCAACCACTTCCTTGCCTACGCCCCCGACGCCTACACCACAGCCAAGACGGTCGGCCGCGGGAAGGAACTCTACCCGATCTTCCGCTGGTGGCGGTTTCCCGACCCGCTACCGAAGGTCGTCTACCGCTCGTCGGACACCGGTCTCTCCGGCGGCCTGCGTGGCAAGGACGCCTACACGCTCGACTCTCTTGGGCTTTCCGTCAGCGACGCGGCGGCGAAGGCACTCACGGGGCCCACGCTAGTTGCCCCGCTTGGCGATGCGGAGGCTGGCTGGGGGCCCGGTTCGGCGGTCGTCGCCCCGCTCCTCGATCCGACGCAGGGCGACCCGTGGATCGACACTATCCGTGACCAGCAGGGGGCGCTGGTGCTCGTCACCGAGGTCGGGAAGGCGCCGCCCGCTGACGCGGAGATGATCAAGCCACGCCTCGGCGCCGTGGCGACCTGGAGCGCTGCGCGCCAAACACTCGCCTACGGCGGCGGTATCGACAGCATCGGGCGCCCCCTCCGAGACGTGTACGTACGCCGTGCCCCCGTCGGGGAAGAGCAAACCTACTGGTCGCCGGTCGACGTCGGTCTCCCGGGCGACTACGCCGTCGAAGCCTTGCTCGTGGAGCCGTTCTCCAACAACCTGTTTGTGGCCTCAGGAGTCGCCGGCAAGCTCGCTCGGCTCGACCGCGTTGACCTCGCGACGCGAAAGGTAGAAACGCTCTACGGCGGTAGCCGGGGCGCCCAAACCGTGCGCATCGGCCTCTCGCTCGGCCGCGATGGCGCGGTGTTCATCAGCACCTACGGCGGGGGCGGCGCGCGGGTGTCGCGTCTCGTCGGCTCCCCCAAGGGGTGGGCGCTTACGGCGCAGTTCCGGACGACCGCCTCATGGCTCGCCGCCCCTGTGGCAGCGGGTGGCGGACTCCTGACCTTCGAAGGCTCCGCGGCAACCGGAATTCTCACCCAAGACCGCTACCTGCCCCGCGTGGGCTGGGAATCAGGCACATTTACCTTCGGAGCCGCCTTCCAATGAACCGCCCCCCCATCCTGGCCGCCCTCGTCGGAGCGTTGTTTCTCTCGGCCTGCGCCGCGTGCGGGCGCACGGAGCCGCCAGCGCTGGACGGCGGAATTGCAGACAGCGGCGCCGACGGCGGGCGCCGGGACGGCGGGATCGTCGACCTGGACAGCGGTCCGCCGCCGGTCAAGGTCGACGGAGGGAACGGCTGTCTGGATGGGTGGTCGCGCATCCAGGGGCTCCCTGCTGCCTGCGGGGTCGCGTGTGCGTGGACGGAGGCCGCCGCTCCGCTCACGCCAGTCCCGTGGCAGGCATGCCCGGCGCTGCCAGCGACGACGGGGCTGCCGTGCACGGTGATCACTTCCGGGCGGTCTGCACGCCGCGTCGCGTCCGGCGAGGTCGCGGTGTCCGTGGATGCGACGCGCTCGCGCCTTCAGATCGAACTCGGTGACGTCGTCGTTGGCGCCTACGATATCCCCTACGTCTTCGGGCCTTCGTGTGCGGCATCGCCAGGGGCGGTCTCAGCTCGCTTCTTGGGCGCCGAACTCACCGAATGGAACGGGAATACGCCGCTTGGTGAGGGGGTCCTTGTTGCGAAGCGCTCGGCCTTAGCCGACCAGCGACTCCTCGGGTTTGAAGCGAGCAACGGTGGAATTGCGCCTTCTTTTTCGGTATTTGCGGAAGGTGCCGTCCGAAGCACGTTTGGGGCTTCGGACCTCTTCGACTTTGACGACCCGAAGAAGACCTATCCGCTGTACGACGCTGCCCCCTACGGCGGGGACATGGGTTCCCAACGGGAAGATCTCCCCGGCGGCTTCGTCGGGACGCCGACGAACAAGGGGCTCTATTGGGTCGGGAGCAAGGCGACGGGGCCCGTGTTGAAGTTCGACGGGCGCCGCTACGCAGACGGGAGCCAGGTGCTAGGGATCGGAAGCGATGGGACCGACCTCGTCTGGACGCGCGGCTTCGGCGGCACGCCGCGGATCAACGAGCGGGAGCATGCCGAGTTCTGGCGCGCCCCTTACAACGACCCCGACCCCTTCGCGCATGGCACTCGGGTCCTCACAAACGACGTCGAGCTCGGCGCCAAATCGACGGTTGTGGTCGGGTGCGGCTACGCCGCGTCGCGCCTCCGTTTTGGCTACGACGGCGTCCACCCCGTGCGTGCCGGCCTCGTCTTGGTGCGCCTCTCCGATGGGCGCCGCTGGCGGTTCGAAGACGACGCTGCGCAGACGGGGAGCGTCACCGACTGGCAGTACATGAACCCGGCCGCGCTCGACTGCACGCACCTCTACGTCACCGTCGACGCCCGCCTGGAGGCCGACCGCGCCATCCGCGAGACGATCGCACGCTTCAAGATCGCCGACTTGGGGCCGGGTATCGCTCCGTGAGGCCGTTGGTCCTCGCGGTGCTCGCGTGTGCCGGCTGTGGCCACACCGAAGGGCCCGTTTCTGACGCCGGCGTCGCTGGCGACAGCGGCACGGACGGCGGTCGCCGGGATGGGGGGATCATCGACCTGGACAGC
>DYPH01000204.1 GCA_020720045.1 Sorangium cellulosum
GGCACCGTCTGCTTCATCTTGACGGTCGGCGAAAAGACCAGCGTGCCGTCCGCCCTCGCGGAGGCGACGAACGTCTCCGAGCACCTCTGCACCTGCGCCGAGGGGCGCTCGGGCTTTTCGTGGCCGCTCGTCCGCCCGGCCGTCGACTGCAAGGCGCGTTGCCAGGGCGGGATCGCGAGCGGCGGCGGGAACGCGATGGAGTCGAACGGCGACACCGCCGCCGCCATCGGCGTCCTCCCGACGCTGGGCGACAGCTACGACGCCACCACCAATCCGATCACCGACCGCTTTCACCAGTGGTCGCTCCTCTCCCCCGACCCGACCTTCAACGAGCACCACGACCCGCGGATCGGCTTCCGCTGTGTGTACGAAGTGAAGTGAGTCTCTGATGAACGCTCGTTTCCTCGTGCCCCTATTGTCCCGCCGAGGCAGCTTCAGTCCCCATTTCTGACCGCGATCGGTCGCGCGGAGGTAGTCCCCGCGCCCTTCCCTTCCCCCAAAAGAAAAAGCCCCGCCGGTTTCCCGGTGGGGCTCCTTCTTGGGTTCAACGGACGATCACTGCTCGGTGCGGAAGTTCACGAGGACCTTCGAACCGGCGGCGGTGCCCGACGAGTACGCGGCGATGTAGACGACCGCCGAGCCGTTTGCCGGCACGACGACGGCGTTCGCGCCGACGAGACCGGAGTCGCTCTCGCAGGGGGCCGTGAAGCAGCTGTCGACAACGCCGGTGACGCAGGCCTTGCGGGCGGCGTCGTCGGCCGGGACCGTCGCGTAGGAGGCCATGACGGTGTCGACCGACGCGTTGGCGCCGTAGGTCGCGCCTTCCCACACCGAAACCGTGCGGGCGGCGGCGGTCGGGTTGGTCAGCGTGATGTAGGTTCCGACGGTGGCGGTGTTGGTGCTGGCGGCCGGGCAGGTGGCGCTCATACGCGGGCTGCTCGTGTTGAGCGCGTAGAGGAAGCGGGTGCTCGCGCCGACGGCGGGGATGTCGAAGGAGGGGGCGCCAGCGGCCGGCGGCGGCGGCGCGCGGCGAACGTTGAGGACGAACGGGAGGCCCGCGCTCGACGGGTCGAGGGTGCCGACCGTGTACTGGGAGGTGTGGACGACGACGTCGCCGTTTGCCGGAACCGTAAGGACGCCGATGAGCCCCGCCCAATCGGAATCGGCGCTGCAGGGGGCCGTGAGGCAGGTGTCGTTACCGCCGCCGGTGCAAGCCCTGAGGTCGGCGTCCAACTTCGGAACCGTCGAGCGGGCGTAGCCGTACATGATCGTGTCGACCGCGATGCCGGGGGCCGGAGCCTTCGAACCCCAGACGTCGATGGTGATCGGCGCGTTCGTCGGGTTGTGGATCTTGGCGAAGTGGGCCGGGAGCGCCCTGCTGAGCGACGACGTCGGGCACGACGAGCTGCCGGTCGACGCGCGCTTCGAGTTCTTCGAGGCGGGGGCGAAGTTGAAGGTCGTCGAAAGCGTCGACGTGTCGGCGGGGATGTCGACGGTGTCGATCGGCTCAAGGGCGCACGGCTCGGGCAGGGTGAGCTGGCAGGAGGCGCTGCAGGTCTGCTTGCGGACCTGGGCCGGATCGGCGCAGACGCCCTCGATGTAGTTCACTTCGCCGGCCGGGCAGCCGTTGGCGACTTCGTTCTCGCAGACGCCTTCCGAGAACTCGCAGAGGTCGGGGTCGCAGGTCTTGACCGTCGTGCCGCAGAGGCCGCAGGTCGCGCCGCCGACGACGGCGTTCGGGAGGCAGCGGGTGGCCGCCGTCTTCTCGTCGGAGCAGGGGCCGTAGGCGCCGACCTTGCCGTTTTCGCAGAAGGCCTTCTGGTTCCCGCAGTAGCCGCAGCGGCGCTCGAGGGTGCCGAAGTTCGGCGTGCCGTTCGGGCAGGCGTCGCCCTCCTTGGGGGCCGCCGGGTCGAAGAGCTCGCCGGCGCGGTTCGGACCGGCATCGGGGCCCGAGTCGACGCCGCTGTCACGGGGGCCCGAATCGACGACGCCGGTGTCGGTGCCGCTGTCCGTCGGGACGGTGACATCGGCGCCGGTGTCCTTCACGGTGCCGGTGTCGGCGACGCCGGTGTCGGCGGTCGCGTCCTTCTTGGGGCCGGCGTCGACGACGCCAGCGTCTTCGACGATGTCATCGTCGCCGGAGCTGGTTTCCGTCGCACAGGCCTGAACGAGCGATCCGAGGACAACGCCAGCGGCGCCGAGAAGAAAAAGACGGTTCTTGAGTTGCATAGCCGTGATTCTCCGAAGATGGGGGCGGGCCGCAGGGGCCTGAGGGGGGATGAAGAGGGGGTCGAGGCTCGGCGGGCCCGTCCGTTCGCGGCGGTCAGTGAATTCACTGACGGCGGAGCGAGAGACGGAGGGCCACTGCGAGGGGGCCCCGAGTTTTGGGGCCTTGAGGGCACCAAACCGAACGCAAAGCGTCAAGAACTTGTAATCTGCGGGGAATAAATTTCCATCGCAATCGGCAGCAGCGCGGGAATACGTCGGCGCGCTCACGACACGCGCGCACCAGAATCGCTGGACATCGGTGCGGGTGTCGCTCGGCACGCATCCCTTTTCAGTGGGAGATCCTGCGCGAGACGCGACAATCTGTCGGCATTCTCGGAGATTTCCTCGCCCTAGCACGCCGCCCGTGGTGCCGTTGGAACGCGAGAAATTTGCGCCGCCTCGGCCTTCCCGCGCCGGAAGCGGTTGCAGCGAACTCGGCCGAACGCCGTCGGCGCCGCTGCCGGCGAAGTCACTGGGGCGTTTTTGCGTCGGTCGTCGCCGGAACCCGGTAAGCGCCTGCCATGGCACCTCCGGCGACGATCCATCGCGTACGCATCGACCTCTCCGACGTCGAACGCGGCGTCTACGAAGCGCTCGATTTTCGCGTCGCCCGCCACCCGTCGGAGACGCTTCGGTTCATGCTGACGCGGATCCTCGCGTATGCGCTCGCCTACGAAGAGGGGATCGCCTTCAGCAAGGCGGGCCTCCACGACTCCGACGAGCCGCCGGTCGCCATCCACGATCCGACCGGCGCCTCGCCCCAGTTGCGCGTCTGGATCGACGTCGGTTCGCCGGCAGCTCCCCGCCTCCACAAGGCGGCCAAGTCGGCGAAAGCGGTACGAATTTTTACCCATTCCGAGCTCGCATCGCTGCGCGCGGAGGCGGCGTCGATCCACAAAGCGTCGACGATCGCCGTCACGACGATCGCCCCCGCCTTCCTCGACGCCCTCGAAGGGCACGTCGAGCGGCAAATCACGCTCCAACTCCTTCGGAATGAAGGGGTCCTCTACGCAACTGTCGCGAGCGGCGAGACCTTCGAAACGCCGCTCCGGGAAGACACGCTCGCCTGAACGTCGTCAGACGAGGCCGTGAAAATCTCTCGAGCCTTCAGCGGTGGCGAAGGCGGCGCGCGCGCAGTCCAAGTCGTCGATACTGAGCGGTCCCCGATTCACGATGTCGATATTTCGCTGCACGTGGATGGGGTTGGTCGTACCGACGATCGCCGTCGCGACACCACTCGCAAAGACCGTGAACCGGAGCGCGCGGTCTACCCACGCTTCGTCGTCCTCTCGCCGTTCCTTGGCCCCCGCACGCCAAGCGTCGGTCTGCGCCATCCGGTGGGCGCGGTCCCAATACGCCTCGGCGTAATGACCGACGGGACGTTCAGGGAACCGCCAAGGCGCATTGCCCAGAGGCCGCTTGGCGATCACCCCGAGCCCCCGCCCGGCTGCGAGTGGCACGTTCGTCGTGAGGCCCTGTTGATCGAACCAGTTGACGGAAGTCTCGATGACGCCGAACTCAGGTCGGGCGATCGCAGCGAGCAACGCCGCGCCTTCACCCGAATAGCCCGCAACCCTCACTTTCCCCGCGCGCACTGCATCGTCCAGGGCTTCGAGTAGTCCCTCGGTCAGCACCTCCCGTGGGCATGAATGCAGCAGCAGGACATCCAGGTAGTCGGTCCGCAGCCGGCGGAGCGCCTGGTCGACCCCTTGGCGGATGCATGGAGGCGTCCAATCGGGTACGCCGGGCACTCCGTAACCGCACTTCGACGCAAGTACGAACTCGCCCCGGCGGTGGGACAGGTGCTTGCCGATACGCTCCTCAGACAGCCCGTAGCCGGGAGCGGTATCGACGAAGGTGACGCCCAAGTCGACGGCACGATTCAGCACGGTGCCGACCTCATCTTCGGTCAGGTTCGGGCTGCCGATGTGACCAGCGCCGAACCCCAGCGCCGAGACGTAGATGCCGCTGTTCCCGAGCGGCCGCGGTGGGGTTTCGAGCGGGGAGAGGCGCATTGCGGCGGAGTATCGCCGGCTCCCGCGGGATTCAACGAAGAACGTCGCGAGTAGGGGCGAGGTGAAGCTCGTCCCGGGCGCACAACTTCGTCGCCGCTCCGCGAAGACACGCTCGCCTGACCCGAGCGCCCGACTAGCGCTCCAGCGCCGCGAAATAGGCGGTCGCCGCCCCGGGATCGCCGGCCGACAGGCGCTCGAGGCGGAGGAGCACCGTCTTTTTCGACGAAGCGGCGAGGACCGTTTTCGTGTGAGAAACCGGCGTCCCGTCGACGGAGAGCACCCGGTCGCCGGCGCGGATCCCGGCGCGATCGGCGGGGGAACCAGGGTCGACAGCGGCGACGCGGACCTCAGAGACTTCGCCGGTCCCCGAAGCCTTCTTACGGCGCTCTTCCGCGAGCTTCAAACCGAAGTTCTCCGGGCTCGTCGCCGCGAGTTGCATCGGAAGCTTCGGGGGGATGCCGCCAGGGCGCGTGCCGAGGGTGAGCGGGCTCTGGTAGTGCTTGCCGTCGCGGACGACCTCGAGGACAAGCTTCTCGCCGGGCTCGCGGCGGGCAACCACGCGAGAGAGCTCGCGGCTGTCGTGAACGGCGACGCCGTCGACCTTCAGGAGCAGGTCCCCCGCTTCCAAATTTGCAAGAGCTGCAGGGGTTTTCGCGTCGACGCGGCTCACGAGCACGCCGACCTTCGGGTCGGTATGGAAGGCGCGCGCGAGCTCGGGGGTGAGGTCCTGGTGGGAGAGGCCGAGGAAGGGGCGGTCGACGTGGCCGTGCTTCTCGAGCTTTTCGGCGATCTTCTTGGCGACCTCGGCGGGGACCGCAAAGCCGATCCCCTGACCGCGACCGACGATCATCGTATTGATCGCGAGGACTTTCCCCTGATTGTCGCAGAGGGGGCCGCCCGAGTTGCCGGGATTGATGCTCGCGTCGGTCTGCAGGTAGTCGACGAGCGGGTCGTCGCCGAGGCCGGCACGCCCTTTTGCCGAAAGAATTCCGGCGGTCACCGTCATGCCGAGGCCGAAGGGGGAACCGACGGCGAAGACGCTCTGACCGACGCGGGCGCTCTCGGCGTCGCCGAAGGTCGCCGGTTCGAGGTCCTTCGCGGCGACCCGGAGGAGGGCAAGATCGGCGAGCGGATCGCGACCGACGAGCTCGGCCGGCAAGGAGCGGCCGTCGACGGTCTTCACGAAGACGCGAAGGGCGCCGTCGAGGACGTGATCGTTCGTGAGAATCAGCCCATCGGCGCGGAGGACGACGCCGGAACCGGTGCTCCGCGAGAAGACCGTCTTCCCCTTTTCGCCGCGGGTCGGGGCGACGTCGTCCCGGGAGACGACATCGACCTGCACGACGCTCTTACGGACCTTCTCGGCGACGCGCGCCGGGAACGGCTCGTTGGCTTCCGCGCTACGAGCAACCGCATTCTCCAAAGAATTTCCGCGGTTTGCTGCCGCTGGAGCTGGAGCCGGAACCGCCGCAGGCGGTGAGGAAACGGCGGGCGCGACGGCAGCCCCAGGCGCGGCGGAGGCGGTCCCGGCCGCGGCGAGGAGGAGCAGCGACGCGAAGAGAGGGGTCGGTACGCGCATGCCGTCGAGGATCGCGCCCAGCGGCGCCGACGGCCAAGTTTCTAGTAGGTGGATGTAGGTATCAGGGGCGCGCCAGCTTGCGGGCGGCGGCGAGGAGCTGCTCGGGGCGGAACGGCTTCACCATCCACCCCTTCGCGCCAAGCGCGCGGGCGCGAGCGATCAGTTCTGGCTGCCCCTCGGTCGTCAGCACGAGCACGGGAATCGAAGAATTCTGAGGATCTGCGTGCAGACTCTCCAGGACTTCAATGCCACTTTTTCGGGGCATATTCACATCGAGAATCACGAGCGATACCGGCTGAGACGGGGCATCACTGTCTCCGCCGGGCGACACGCCGGATCGGAGAATCCGCTCCAGCACCTCGACGCCATCGGCCGCCTCCATCACGAGAAAGCCGGCGGCAAGCAGCACCGTCGAGAGTTGGGCGCGGACCGTCGCCGAGTCGTCCACAATCAAAATACGCTGGCTCATTCCCCTATCCCCCTAGAAGAGCACCAAATCCCCCTCGTGGACCGCTTCACCGCCGTCGCTGCGAGG
>DYPH01000337.1 GCA_020720045.1 Sorangium cellulosum
TTTCGCGAGGACGTGTCGCACTCCGAAAAGGAGATTCCGAGCAGCTACCTAGGCAGCATTCGCCCGAAGGCGCCCCTTCGCTCGCGCGACGTGCTTGGGGAAAGACCTACAGGTCTGGCTTCTTTGATTGGCTGACCGGCAAGCGGCGAAGCCCGAAAACGGCGCCAACGGTTAGGAGTGGAGCACCGAGCACCGCAGCGCCGGGCCAGCCCTGGAGGACAAACGCTAGAACTACAAGCGATCCCGAGAGCAATGCCGCAAGGGACAATCCAAGAATCTTTAGTAAAAACTCGCGTTTCGCTTCCTTCTCGACCAAGTCCGCGCCGCGGAGTTCGAGCGCGCGTGCATGCGACTCCGCCCGGTCAACGCGCGCTTCCGCCCGTTCGAGAAAGCCCGGCGCTACATGCTCGTAGTGAACGAGAAACTCTGGAGGCGGGTACGGCCCGGTAGAGTGCGAAATCGTTGCGAATGGCCTAGGGGCCACGGAGCGGGAGGGCGTATCCACGGCGATCGCCGGCGTCGGCACGGACGGAGTTGGCACGGAAACGGGCCCCGCGTCTCCTGAAGCGAGCGGCCCTCTCGGCTGCTCATCCCCCGGTTCGCTCATCGCGTCGCCGCAATCTCAGCCGCAAACGCATTCCGGTAGCGCTCAGCGATTCGCCTCTCCGCGTCCGCCATGGCGCGCGCAGGGCTCTTCGGCGCGGGAATTCCGCGCGATCGCTCGAAGTTCGGCACGATGTAGAGCGCGCCTTCGATCATCTTGCTGACGACGGTTCGCTTATTCATGCCACCACCGTACAAAAAAACGACGGTGGAAGCTACTTGGCGGCGTTTCTGGGTTCCACTTCCGGACGCTTCCGGACGCGAGCGAACCCGAAACGGCGCAAACAACACCTAGCGAATAACCGTCGCCGAAATGAGAAAGGCGCCCTCGGAACGACCGGGGGCGCCTTCTTCGTGTCGGCTTCGCTCAAGCGCTCTGGGTCACGTCCGCCAGCTTGAAAGTCAGCGAAGGCGGCGCCGCGTGGGTCCCTTCGGTGGGCTCCGGCTCGTCGACGGGCCAGCTGTCGTCGTCGGTCGGGCAAGCCCACGGCGCGTGACCGGGGGACCTGCAATAGCAGCCGGGGGCGCCGTAGCCGTCGGCGAGGATCGCTTCGGTGGTGACCTTCATGCCTAGGTAGCTGCTCGGAATCTCCTTTTCGGAGTGCGACACGTCCTCGCGAAA
>DYPH01000338.1 GCA_020720045.1 Sorangium cellulosum
CTTTGAAACCATGAACATCGACCTCCTCCTCGCCGCGCCCGAAGGCAAGACGCTTGAGTTCAAGCGCGACCTGTCGTCGCCGAAGCCGATTTTGAAGACGCTGGTCGCATTTTCCAACACCGCCGGTGGACGGCTTATCATCGGCGTCCGCGATGACGGGCAGGTTGTCGGCGTCGAAGATCCGCTGGAAGAGGAGGAAAGGCTTTGCAACCTCATCGCCGACTTGATCGCTCCCCGGCTCGTTCCGAATGTCGAGATGGTCACTATCAACGGCAAGACCCTCCTCATCGCCGAAGTCTTTCTCAGCAACTCCCGGCCTCATTTCCTGCGATCCGAAGGCCCGGAAACCGGCGTCTTCGTCCGCCTTGGATCGACCAACAGGCAGGCCGACCGCGAACTGGTCGCCGAACTCCACCGCTCGGCCGAAGGCATCGCCTTCGACGAGCTGCCCATGCCCAGTCTCACCGCCGCCGACCTCGACCTGACAGCCGCCGCCGACGCCTTCCGTGGCCGCCGCGAACTCGACGAAAAAGCCCTGCTCACCCTCAAGCTCCTCCGCCCCGAACAAGGCGGCCTCGTCCCCACCAAGGGTGGCATCCTGCTTTTCGGAAAAGACCGGATCGCCCACTTCCCGGATGCCTGGGTCCAGTGCGGACGGTTCATCGGCACCGACAAATCCGATATCTTCGATCACATCGAGCTTTACGACCCTCTGCCCCTGGCCGTCGAGAGCATCATGCTCTTCCTGAAAAAGCACGCCATGCGCGGAGCCGATCTCTCTGGCATCCGGCGCAAAGATGTCTGGAGCATCCCGCTCACCATCCTGCGCGAAGCCGTCATCAACGCCCTTGTCCACGCCGACTACTCCCAGCGCGGCGCGCCGATCCGCATCGCGTTCTTCGACGACCGCATCGAAGTCGAAAACCCCGGCATCCTCCTGCCGGGCCTGACCATCGAGGACATGAAACAGGGCGTCTCAAAAATCCGAAACCCCGTCATCGCCCGCGTTTTTCGCGAACTCGACCTTGTCGAACAATGGGGCAGCGGTGTGCGACGGATGTTCCGCGAGGCCGAAGAACAAAACCTCCCCGCCCCGGAAATCGTCGAGATCGGCATGCATGTCCGATTCATCGCCAGACTTCCGGCCCCCATCCCCGTGGGCTTGCCAGCACCACTGGGCCCCCAAACGGCCCAGTCAGGGGCCCAGTCAGGGGCCCAGTC
>DYPH01000339.1 GCA_020720045.1 Sorangium cellulosum
ATCGTGTTTCTCGACGAGCTGCACACCCTGGTCGGCGCGGGCAAGGCCGAAGGCGCGATGGATGCGGGCAACATGCTGAAACCGGCGCTGGCGCGCGGCGAGCTGCACCTGATCGGCGCGACCACGCTCGACGAATACCGCAAATACGTGGAGAAGGACGCCGCGCTGGAGCGCCGCTTCCAGAAAGTGCTGGTGGACGAACCCAGCGTCGAATCGACGATAGCCATTTTGCGTGGCCTGCAGGAGCGCTACGAACTGCACCACGGCGTCGACATTACCGACCCGGCGATCGTCGCGGCGGCCGAGTTGAGCCACCGTTACATCACCGACCGTTTCCTGCCCGACAAGGCCATTGATCTGATCGACGAGGCGGCTGCGCGCGTCAAGATGGAAATCGACTCCAAGCCCGAGGTGATGGACAAGCTCGAACGGCGCATGATCCAGCTGAAGATCGAGCGCGAGGCGGTCAAGCGCGAGAAGGACGAAGCGTCCAAAAAGCGCCTGCAACTGATCGAGGACGAACTGCTGACCCAGCAGCGCGAGTACAACGATCTGGAAGAAGTCTGGAAAGCTGAAAAAGCCCAGGTGCAGGGCAGCGCCCACATCAAGGAAGAAATCGACAAGCTGCGCGGCGAGATGGTCGAACTGCAGCGCCAGGGCAAACTCGATAAGGTCGCCGAGATTCAATACGGCAAGCTGCCGCAGCTGGAAGCCCAGCTGAAGCACGCCGAATCGACCGATACCAAGGCCGTGTTCAAGCTGTTGCGCACCGAAGTCGGCGCCGAGGAAATCGCCGAGGTCGTTTCGCGCGCGACCGGCATCCCGGTATCGAAAATGATGCAGGGCGAGCGCGACAAGCTGCTGCACATGGAAGACAAGCTGCACAGCCGCGTGGTGGGGCAGGACGAAGCGGTGACGGTGGTGTCGGACGCAATCCGCCGCTCGCGTGCCGGCCTGTCCGATCCCAACCGTCCGCTCGGCTCTTTCCTGTTCCTCGGCCCCACCGGCGTCGGCAAGACCGAGCTGTGCAAAACACTGGCGGAATACCTGTTCGACTCGGCCGATCACATGATTCGCATCGACATGAGCGAGTTCATGGAGAAGCACTCGGTCGCGCGCCTGATCGGCGCGCCGCCCGGCTATGTCGGTTATGAAGAGGGCGGTTACCTGACCGAAGCGGTGCGCCGCAAGCCTTACTCCGTCATCCTGATGG
>DYPH01000205.1:0-76 GCA_020720045.1 Sorangium cellulosum
CGGGCGGAGACGAAATTGCGGTCCGATTCGGCGCTTCGCCGGGCGGAGACGAAATTGCGGTCCGATTCGGCGCTTC
>DYPH01000205.1:176-6213 GCA_020720045.1 Sorangium cellulosum
GCCGGGCGGAGACGAAATCCTCTAGGGTGCGCGCGCAATGGCTCGCCTCCTCCAGGTCCTTCGTGAGCAGCCGCGCGCGTGCAGCTATTTGCCCGAGCTGCGCGCGTCGCTCACCCACCGCGTCCTCGTCGACGTCTCGGCGGCCGAGCACGACGCACTGCTCATCCGCGGGTGGCGGCGCTTCGGTTTCGATTATTTCCGGCCGACCTGCCCCGGCTCCGAAGCCTCCGACGACGCGTGCTGCGAGCGCTGTATCCCCTTGCGTATCGCTGTGAATTCATTCGCCCCTTCGAAGACGCAACGACGGGTGGCCCGCACCCGCGCACGGCTCCGCGTCGAAGTGGGGCCGCCGCGCGTCGACCGCACGCGCCTCGAACTGTACCGACGGTGGCACGCCGATCGGGAAGCCTTTCGGTCTTGGGAGTCGAGCGAACTCGACCGACAAGGCTACGCCACGACGTTTGCCTTCCCCCACGTGGCGGCCCGTGAATTTGCCTACGTCCTCGACGACGACACGACCCCGTGCGCCATCGGCCTTTACGACGAGACGGGCTCGACGCTGTCGGCAGTCTACTTCTTTTATGACCCGGCATTGAAGGCGCTCTCGCTCGGCGTGATCAACGTTCTCCACGCGATTGATCGGGCGAAAGAACTTGGAATCACACACGTTTACCTCGGTTTTCTCGTCGAGGACTGCCCTTCCCTCGCCTACAAAGCCGGCTTCCGCCCGGCGGAGCGCTTGGTCGGACGGCCCGACGACGACGAGGCGCCGCTCTGGACCGCCTACGCAAAATCGCGACGCGAGGCCGACGAACTGCGCTAAGGCCGCGCGCGATGACCACGAAGCGCGGAGAAAAACGGCCGGAAGACAGCAAAGAGGCCCGCGACGGCGCCCCCGCACGCGGAGCTTCGAAGCGCCCGAGCAAGGCGCGGCCCGTCAAGCGCATCAAGGGGAGCGCAGTGCGCGGAACCACTTCGAAAACCGCCGCCGAAGTGCGTGCTGAACTCGACGGAAAGCCGCGCCCGGCCCCCTTCCGGGCCGATGATCACCGCCGCCCGCCGCCGGCCCCCCGCCCGGCTCGCCCGCGACCGGAATCGGGTGCAGAGCGCACCGATCGCCGACCGTCCGGTCGCCCTCCGGCAAATCGTGGACCGCGTCCCGAGACCGGTGCAGAGCGCACCGATCGCCGACCGTCCGGTCGCCCTCCGGCAAATCGTGGACCGCGTCCCGAAACCGGTGCAGAGCGCACCGATCGGCCGCGCCCCCCGGCAAATCGTGGACCGCGACCGGGAGCAAGTGCAGAGCGTACCGACCGACCGCGCCCTCCGGCAAATCGTGGACCGCGTCCGGAAACCGGTGCAGAGCGCAACGATCGCAAACCGGCGGCTCGCCCCCCGGCAAATCGTGGCCCCCGTCCCGAAGCAGCTGGGGAGCGCAACGATCGCCCCGCAGCGGCGACCGGCGAAGTGCGCAAACCGCGCCCCCAGGTTCGCGATTTGCGCGCGGAAAAAGCCGGAATCGTTGTCACTTCAGGGACCGGCGCCCCCCCGGTAACAGCCAAGACGCCTAAGCCGGCCCCGAAGTCCAAGCTCGCGCCCCAGCCGCGGAAGCCGGTCGAGCCGGTCGCCCCGCCGCCGGTCCGCGTCCGCGACGAAAACCGCGAACCGCAGCCGCGCCGCGCCGGAAAGATCGGCATCCTTGGGCGACCGAACGTCGGCAAGTCGACGTTGATCAACGCCCTCCTCGGCACGCGCGTCGCCATCACGAGCCACCACCCGCAGACGACCCGCGATCGCATCGCTGGCATCGTCGTCCGCGACGATACTCAATTCGTCTTTCTCGATACGCCGGGCATCCACCAAGCCCGCACGAAGCTCGGGCAGCGCATGAACGCGTTTGCCCGCGACGTCGGCGTTGAGGCCGATGTTGTGCTCTTCGTGACCGACCTCGCGAAGGACCCGACCTCCGAGCTCCGCTCGATCGACGCAGAGCTTTTGTCCCAGCTCCCGACGAACAAACCGGTGCTCCTCCTCATCAATAAGATCGACAAGTTGGAGCGGATGGACCTGCTCCTCCCGATCCTCGAAGGGCACGCGAAGGCGTTCCCGTGGGCGACGATCGTGCCGGTGTCGGCCTACAAAAAAGACGGCCTCGACGCGATCCTTTCGGCGATTGAAAATTACCTGCCCCAGCAGGACTTCCTCTTCCCCGAGGACGACATTTCCGACAAGCCGATCCGCTTCTTCGTCGCCGAATTCGTTCGCGAAGCGATCCTGCGGCGGACCCGCGAAGAAGTCCCCCACGGCGTCGCCGTGACCATCGATGCCTTTGATGAAGCCCCGCGTGTTCCGCGTATCGATTTGACCGTTCACGTCGACAAGGACAGCCACAAGCCGATCATCCTCGGCGCGCGCGGCACCGCCCTCCAGGTCATCGGGACGCGCGCCCGTGCCCGGGTGGAGGAACTCCTCGGCCGCCAGGTCCACCTGCAAATTCACGTGCGTGTCACGCCCGGCTGGTACGAGAACGAAGCGCGCCTCGCCGAGTTCGGCTACACGCCGACCGAGGATTGAAATCCCTCGAGCGAGCGCTCATGCTCGTCCGCCCGGAACCGCCAATGGCGGTGAGGAACCGGCGAGCACTCTGTAGAGATTCCCTCTTTCTTAATTGCCTCGCCTTCCCCTTAGCGACGCGTCTCACTTTGAGCGCGCGCCTCCATCGGTTCCTTCGCGGACACCGTGAAGCCGATTTACGCCGAGCTCCCTCGGCTCTGCGGTGCACGCCACCGTGTCTCCCGGTATCGCCATGACCAAGCATTCGAAAGCCCGCCCCGAACGTGTTCTCCCCGGGGGTCTCGCCGGCTTCCCCATCGTCGCCGTTGTCGGACGTCCAAACGTCGGCAAAAGCACGCTTTTTAACCGCCTCGCTCGCCAGCGCCTCGCCATCGTCCACGACGAACCGGGCGTCACCCGCGACCGCCACTACGCCGACACGATGGCGTTTGGCCGCCCCTACACGCTCGTCGATACCGGCGGTTTCGACCCGGAAGACGACGATCCGATGCGCTCCGGCATCGCGAAGCACGTCAAGGCGGCGATCGCCGAGGCCGATGTCATCGTGTTCCTCACCGATGGCTCCCTCGAATTGACGAACGCCGATCGCGCCGCCGTTCAATTGCTCCGTGAATCGACCAAGCCAGTCATTTACGCAGCAAACAAAGCCGATTCCCCGTCGGTCGATGCCGGCGGCTACGACCTCTACCGCTACGGCGTCGACCACGTCTTCCCGATCAGCGCCCTCCACGGCCGCGGAATGGGCGAGCTCGAAGGGGCGATTGTTGCTGCCTTTCCGAAGGTTGCCCCCGTCGAAGATCCCCACGCGGAAGAGATGCCGCGTATCGCCATCGTCGGCCGGCCGAACGCCGGCAAGTCGAGCCTGCTGAACCGCCTCCTCGGCGAAGATCGCATGCTCGTCGACGACAAGCCGGGGACGACCCGCGACGCGATTAGCGCGATTGTCGAGCGCAACGGCAAGCAATACGTCGTGATTGACACCGCCGGAATCCGCAAGCAGGGCCAAGTGACGAAGGCGGACGATCCCGTCGAAGCGCTCTCGGTCATGCTCGCGATTCGCACGATTGAACGGGCCCACATCGTGATCCTCCTCGTCGATGGCGCTCAGGGCGTCGCCGAGCAGGACGCGAAGATCCTCGGTCTCGCCCACGACCGCGGCCGTGCGCTCATCGTCGCCTTGAACAAGTCGGATCTCACCGACTCCGACCAGCAAAAAGAGGCGGAAGCGCTTGCCCGCGACAAGCTCACCTTCGCCCCCTACGCGCCGATCGTGCGCCTCTCGGCGAAGACGGGGCGCGGCGTCGATGTGCTCTTCCGCACCGTCGACGAAGTCCACGAGGCCTATTTCAAACGCGTACCGACCGGCGCCGTCAATCGCTTCTTCGAAGCGGTCCTCGCGACCCATCCGCCGCCGACGATGGGCCACCGCGCCCCCCGTCTCTACTACGTGACGCAGGCCGAGGTCGCCCCGCCGACCTTCGTCGCGATCGCGAACTACCCGGATTCCATCCACTTCTCCTACCGTCGTTACGTCATGAACCAGATCCGAAAGCACTTCGGATTTGACGGCGTCCCGATCCGCGTCTCCTACAAGGCGAAGCGGAAGACGACGATGGAAGAGCGTCGGATCCGGCCGAAGGCGGTCGATCCGAACGCCAATGCCGGCTTTGAAGTCGTCGAGGACGACGACCGTTTTGAGACCCGCGAGTACGACCTCTCGAAGGACGACAGCGAGGACTGAGACGGAACACGGAACACGGAACACGACGAAGCCCCTCTCCCGAAACCGGCAGAGGGGCTTTCTCGTGGGTGCGCGGCAGAAGCGGTTTAGATTCCGCCGACTTCAAGCCATTGAGCGAGCGCATCGAGGAGGACGAGATCGTGGACGTCGGTCGCGAATTCGGGGACGCGCACGATGGTGCCGACCCCCTCGGCCGCGAGGCGGGCGACGCTACGCGCGTCGGCTTCCGCGAGCTTGGCCGATTGGGCAAATGCTTGCAAAAGCCGCGTTTCTGGCGCTCCGTCGAGGGGCAAGCGCTTTTCGCGGAGGGAGTTCGCCGCGGCGTGCGCGTCGGCCTCCGTCGGCGATTGGGCGGAGGCGGCCCGGAAGCGGTTGACGATAAACGCGCCGCGCGGCATCCGATGTTCCCGCAATTTCTCCGAGAAAAAGAGCGCCTCTTCAATCGAAGCCGGCGACGGCGACGTCACCAAAAGAAACGCGACGCCGGGGCTCCGCAGTTCGTTCTGCACGCGGACGGCGCGCTCGCGAAACCCGCCAAACAGATCCTGGAGCTGGGCCACAAACTGGCTCATGTCTTCCAGAAAGCCGCCGCCGGTGATCTTCCCGATCCCTTTGAGGACCGTCGCCGCCCCTTTGGCGAGGATGTTCATCGAAAAGCGCCCGCTGGATCCGAAGGCGTCCGCGAGCCACTTCATCGCCGGCGAGTCGAGGGCGCCGACCATGCGCTCCGGCGCGTCGAGGAAATCGAGGGCGTTCGCCGTCGGCGGCGTGTCGAGGACGATGAGGTCGTAGGCGGGGTCGTTCTTGACGGCGACCAGCTTCTCCATCGCCATGTACTCCTGGGTACCGGCGAGCGACGTCGACATGTAGCGATAAAGCTTATTGTTTAGAAGCGCTTGCGCCTTCTCGGGCGACGACGAGTACTTCTCGACGAGCTCGTCAAAGGTGCGCTTCGTGTCGAGCATCATCGCCGTGAGGCTCCCGGTGATAGGGATCCCTCGCTCCGCGAAACGGGACGGGTCGACGACCATCGCCTCGTGGCGCATTTCCTTGAGGCCGAGCGACTCGGCGAGCCGCTTCGCCGGATCGATCGTGAGGCAAAGGACGCGACGCCCCGCCTTCGCCGCCGCGACCGAAATCGCCGCCGCCGTCGTCGTCTTCCCGACGCCCCCGGCACCGCACGTCACGAGGATGTGTTTTTCACGCAGGAGCGTTGCAAGAGAAGCGCTCATAGGCGGCCGCTCCTACCACACCTCTCAGCGGCAGGCGTCACCGGCGATGACCTTGTCTCCGCCCGGCGAAGCGCCGGATCGGACAACGCGCCCGCCGCCGTCGAGCGGCATTCCGCCGATCGCACGGATGCCGGACGCCTCGAGATGGCGCTCAATCGCGCGGTGCCAGCGCCCGAGCTGAATGCCCGGCTCCATCTCCGAGCCGAAGGCCGAGAGCTTGACGATGTGCTTCACGCCGGCCGCCTTCGCGCGGTCGATGAAGCGCACGCCGAGCTCCACCTGGTCGCTGGTGAACGGGGGTGAGCAGGAAGGCTGCGGTGACGCCGTCGACGGCGCGGTCGATGGAGGCGGCGTCGGCAAAGTCGAGCTCGGTCGCCTCGACCCCGCTCGGGAGCTTCGCCTTCGCGATGCCGCGCGCGCCGGCGCGCACGCCCCTTCCTAGACCGCCCGTGGGTTGCATCGATCCGCCGCGTTGACGGCGGATCCAACT
>DYPH01000067.1 GCA_020720045.1 Sorangium cellulosum
TTTTCGGTACTTCCTGCGACTCTCGGGGAGAACCTCGGAAACACCCTTCGCGGAGAGGAAGGGATTCGAACCCCCGGTACGCTTGCACGTACACAGCATTTCCAATGCTGCGCCTTCGACCACTCGGCCACCTCTCCGTGTCGCGACCGACCCCTTGCGGAATCGCTCGCGAACGGTGGCTCGGTTATCGGATCTTCGCGCGGGTGCCAAAGAAAATCGGAGGGGCGACCGCCGATCGACGGCAGAAAGCAACCGAAGCGCCCGTTTTGCGTATGGTCCCCCCGTGGAAGCTGCGCGCACATCGTGGGGGGCTACCGGTGCGCTCTTCGCCGCCGTCGGTCTCGTGATCGCGTCCGGCTTCTTTCGCCCGCCCGAAGTGGCCGCCGACGCGCACGGCGACGTACCGGCAGCCAGCGCAGTCCTTCTCACCGTGGCCCCCCGGAGCGACCCTGCGGAAGCCACGCGTCGTGCGCTGCGGGAGCGGCTGGCGCGGGACCCGCGCGACGAGGAGGCAGCGACAGAGCTCGCAGAAAGGTGTATTCTGCAAGCGCGAAAGACCCGAGACCCACGCTGGCTCGGGCAGGCCCAGGCGGCCCTCGGTCCTTTCTGGAGCGACGCGGATCCTTCCGCGGAGGTGCTTTTGTTGCGGGCGACGATTCGTCAAAGTCTTCATGCGTTTCCGGAGGCGTTGGCCGATCTTGATCGCGCGACCCGCCTCCGCGCAGACCCGCAAATCGAGCTCACCCGTGCGACCGTCCTCGCCATTCTTGGGCGCTTCGACGAGGCGCGTGCAGCCTGCACGCGTGTTTCGGAACGGCTGCCGGTCGTTGGGGCTGGCTGTACGGCCCAAATCGAGGCGGTGACCGGTTCGGCGCGACCGGCGGTCGTCCGTTTGGATGCCGTCCTCACCGGCGCGGGCGCCGCCACTGAGGAAATTCCCTGGCTCCTATCGCTTCGCGCCGAAGCGAACCTCCGGCTCGGCGATCGGGGCGCCGCGCGGAGCGATCTCCTTCGCGCGCTCGCCGGCGATCCCCTGGATGCCTATTCACGCATTCTACTGCAAGATACACATATCGACGAGGCCAACGAGCAGAGCTTGGCGGCGGCGATCGCATTGACGGTCGGTCACGAGAACGACGACGCCGTGATGCTCCGGGGCGCGATCGCGGCGAAGCGCGCACACCACCCGCAAGCAGACGCATTTGCGCGGGAACTTCGAGAGAAGCAGAAGGCAGCGCGTGAACGCGGTGACACCGTCCACCGCCGGGAAGAGGCGCTCTTCGCGCTTCACGTCGACGGCGATGCCGCCCAAGCCCTTCCCCTCGCCGAAGCGAATTTCGGCGTTCAAAAAGAGCCGGCAGATGTTCGCCTGCTCTTGGAGGCAGCGATCGCGGCGCACGAACCGCTCCGGGGGAAGCCTGCCGCCGATTTCGCGCGAAAGACAAAGCTCGAAGACCCTGTAATCGCAGCACTTCTCCCCCAGGTACCCCAGTGAGCCGCCCGCTTCAACGCGCCCTCGCCGGGCTTCTCGCTGCCCTTGCCATCTTCGGTGCGACGAAGGCCGCAGAGGCCCACAAGCCGAGTGACGCCTACCTCGTCCTCGCAGCAAAGGGGGATGGCGCCCGCGGCCACCTCGACGTCGCCCTCCGCGATCTTCACGACACCCTCGATCTCGACCGCGATGGCGCCGGACAAATTACGGGGGCGGAGGTCGATGAGGCGTTTCCGCGCGTCGAGAAGTACCTGGCCGAGCACCTCGCGCTTCGAGGCGGCGCAAACAAGTGCATTCTACACTTTTCTCAAAACGGGATCGTCCCCCACTCGGACGGCCCCTACCTGCGCGTCGAGATCGATGCAGCATGCACGGGCAGCGTCACAGATGTAGACTACAGCCTTTTCTTCCGTCGGGATCCCCAGCACCATGGGCTCCTCGATGCCGGCGATGGCGCAAAGATTTTTACGAACGAAGTTCGAACGTTACCCCTCGCAGCAAACATGGCGCCCGGGTTCCTTGCGATGGTCCGCGACGGCATTTTTCACATCTGGACGGGCGCCGATCACCTGCTCTTCCTCGTCACGCTCCTCCTCCCCGCCGTGCTCTTCAAGGGGCGCAAGACCGCCGACGAGCCCCACGAACCGGAAACCCTCCGTGCCACCTTCGCCGGAATTTTGAAGACAGTGACGGCGTTTACGGTCGCTCATTCCCTCACGCTCGCCGCCGGCGCACTCGGCCTTCCGACGCCGGCGTCGATGCTCGTTGAGAGCGCCATCGCTGCCAGTATCGTGCTCGCCGCCCTCGACAACGTGCGCCCGCTCTTCACCGGCCGCCGCTGGGTCGTCGCCTTTGGTCTTGGGCTCCTCCACGGCTTCGGCTTTTCGGGCGTCCTCCGCGATCTTGGGCTGCGCGGTCCGCCGCTCCTGAAGGCCCTCCTCGCCTTCAACGGCGGCGTCGAAATCGGTCAGGTCGCCGTGCTCGCCGTGGTCGTCCCTCTGCTTTTTTCGCTCCGCCGCTTCCGTTGGTACGAGCGACGCGCGGTACCGATCGCGTCGCTTGTGGTGGCCATGATCGCCGCCGTCTGGATCGTCGAACGGGTGACCGGCCGGGAACTCATCCCCGGCTAGGTATTCTATGCACACTGCACCTTGTGCAGGCTACAGCTTTTGAAACGCGTCGACAGCTTTCTGAATGATCGCCTTGCTTTCCGGCTTCCCGGCGGCCGGTCCGCGAACCGTGAGGAGCGCGTTTTTCACGACAAGCAACGTGCGGCCGGGGATCATCGCAAAGGCCTTTTCCGAAGTCTCTTTCCCTTTTTTCGCCTCTTCCGGCGATGCGTATTCGCAGAGGGAGAAGACGGTATCGGCCTCCCCTTTGGCCCCCAAGCAATAGATTGCACCATACACCGATGCAACGTGCTGAGTCTTCTCGGTCAGCTTGATGCCGGCCGCCTCGAAGGCGGCGTAGGTTTCGTCGGCGGAGGGGTGGACCGGCTTTCGGTGGGTCTTCTCCCACGCGAACTTGTCGGCGAGGGGGAGAGCCGGGGAGAGGCCGTTGGCACTTGGGAGGTCGTTCAGCGACGCGCCGGAGGCCGTGGCAGCAGGCGCCGTAGGAACGGCGGAAGATGCCGGAGTCTGCGAAGAAACAGTAGCACTACCTTCCGTCTTCGTCTTGCACCCAGGAAGCGCGAGCAGTACCACAATCATCGCAGTCCGTGCCACAAGCCCTCCGGTTTTCGCGCGACCAGGCAGAGGTTTCGACGGCTGGAACGAGGGGCTCATAAGTTCTCTCAGGGGGAAGTGATTGAGTTTTCTGACAATTCAGAAAAACCCGAGGAGCGTAAGCGGAAGCCGCGGAGTCGGCTCTTCGTCACACGTAGAAATCTGCTTCCAGGGTTGTCTTCAGTGCAATTCCCAGAAAGCATGCCAGAGCGGAAGGGGAGTTCGCAAAAAAATGCGTCGGAAATGGTAACTGAAACCGAAGCATCGCGTACCCCCGCCACCCGGACTCGAACGGAACGTTTGGAACGTTCGAGTCGCCAAGGACCTCCCGGTCCTGCCGCTGCCGGGCTCTAGACTTTGCTCCTCCCGGAGCACGCACCCCGCAACGACCGAAGCGGTCCACCGCGCTCGGCCTCAGCAAGGAATCTTTCGACGATGCGAAATCGCTATCTCACCGCCATGCTCGCGGTCCTCGCCCTTGGCGGCGTCACGCTCTCCGCGACCCACGAATCGGAGGCCTCCAGCCACCGCGAGGCGCCGTTCATCACGAAGAACCCGAAGGTCGACGGCACCGACTTTTATATGTTCCGGAGCTACGAAGCAGGGCGCACCGCTGGGGACGGCTACGTGACCCTGATCTCGAATTGGCAGCCGCTCCAGGACGCCTACGGCGGTCCCAACTACTTCACGATGGATTCGGAAGCGCTCTACGAAATCCACGTCGATAATAACGGCGATAGCGCGGAAGACATCACCTTCCAGTTCCGCTTCCAGAACCCGCTCGTGAACGGCGGAAAGGGCGTTGAACTTCCGATCGGCGGCCAGAATGTCGGCATTCCGCTCCGTATTGCCGGGCCGGTGAACGGCAGCGATCCGAACCTCGGCGCGGGCAGCGAGAACAACATCTCCTCGCCGGAAACGTTCTCGGTCAAGGTGATCCGTGGCAACCGCCGGACCGGGACCGCCCAGGACGTCACCAACAAGGCAGACGGCGCGACCGTCTTCAAGAAGCCACTCGACAACGTCGGCGCGAAGACCTTCCAAGGGGGCTACAAGGCCTACGCCGACAAGTTCATTTATGAAGTAAACATCCCAGGTTGTGCGACACCGGGGCGCATCTTCGTCGGTCAGCGCGCGGAGTCGTTCGCCGTCAACCTCGGAACGATCTTCGACCTCGTGAACGCGCCGCTCGGGGTGATCACGAACCCGGCGCTCCGCGGCGCCGTGGCGAACCCGATCGCCTCGAAGAACATCACGACGACCTCCGTCGAAATTCCGACCTCCTGCCTCAAGAATGGCAAAGATCAGATCGGCGGTTGGAGCACGGCGAGCGTCCGTCAGGCGCGCGTCATCAATCCGACGGCAACCTACGGCTCCCCGTCCCGCGAAGGCGGCTCGTGGGTCCAGGTTTCCCGCCTCGGAAGCCCGCTCGTCAATGAAGTGGTCATCGGTCTCGCCGATAAAGATCGCTTCAATTCGAGCGAACCGAAGGACGACGCTCAATTCGCGAAGTACGTCACCAACCCGACGCTTCCGAAGCTGGTCGAGCTCATCTACGGCGCGGCGAATGCTCCGGCGCCGACCGCCTTCCCGCGCACCGACCTCGTCGCGGCGTTCCTCACCGGCATCCCCGGCGTCAACGCGAACGGGGCAACGAGCGAGATGCTCCGCCTCAACGTCGCAATCGGACCGACGACCGGCGCGCAGAGCGACTTCGGCGCGGCGAGCTGCCTCACCGCATCGACGGCAGCCGCGGGCGCCGCCGTAGACACGAACCTCGCCGGCTGCGACCCGGCCGGCTTCCCGAACGGACGACGCCCCGGCGACGACATCACCGACATCGCCCTTCGCGTCGTCATGGGTCGCCTCCTTGACACCACGAAGGCCCCCGCCGGCCCCGCGCCGCTCCACGACGCGGTCCTCCAGACGGCGAGCCAGTTTGACAGCGCCTTCCCGTACCTCAAGACCCCGAACGGAGGAACCTGATGAAGCCTTGGCTTTTGTTTGCGTTTATCGGGGCACTCTCCCTCGGTACGCTCGTCGGTTGCGGCGATGACGACCTCACCGATCCGGTCGCCGATGCAGGCGACAACGGGGATGGCGCCATCAATCGCCCCGATTCGGGCCCCGGCCCCGACGGCAGCACGCCGGACGCCGGTCCCCCGCCGGAGACGTTTACTGCGTTCGCAAAGCGGCTCGTCCTGACAGAGACGAAGGACAACAACGCCCCCCAGCCGTTCACGACCTTCGCGAACCTGACCGACACGCCGGTCGCGGGCGACTTTCCGGCCAGCTTCTTTCCGTGACGTTACGTGCATCACGCAGGCATATGCTTGCAGGATGCATACGTAGATGATGGACGCCCCCGCCTCTCGAGGCGTGGGGCGTTTTTGCTTCTTGGGAAATGCGGTGTAAGGCGCCGGCATGGGTTTTGTCGCTCGGAAGGCTCGCGCATTCGCTTGCGCGGCAATCACGCTCCTCCCGATCGCCGCCTGCGCGGCCGGTGCCCACGTCGCCAAGACGCCGGCCCCCACCGTGCCCGACGCCGGCCTCGCCGATGCGAGCGACGATGCGGATGCAACCGCCCAAGATGCCAGAGCTGTGGAGACGAACGCCGTCGCCCCCATCCCCGCGCCCCGCAATTTCGCCGGCGGCCCCTGCCCCTCCGAGATGGCGCTCGTCGGTGCAACCTGCATCGATCGCTGGGAGGCGACGCTCGTCGCCACCGATGGGAGTCCGCTGCGTTGGTACGACAACGCGGACAAAGTCGCCGTCCGCGCGATGAGCCAACCAGACGTATTTCCTAGCGGTTACGTAAGTCGGGACAAGGCCGAAGAGGCCTGCGGCGCGTCCGGGAAGCGACTCTGCAAGCTCCGGGAGTGGCGGAGCGCCTGCACCGGCTCTGCGGCGCGCGCCTACCCCTACGGCGCTGCAAAAAAAGCTGCAGCATGCAACGATTCTGGGCGTTCGCCGCTTGGCGTCGTCTTCCCCAAGGAATGGGCCGCCCTCCAGGCGAGCATCGCTGCCCACCCCGCGAAAGCGGCACGTCGGACGCCCCAAGGGAAGCCGATGGCGTCAGGGACGAAGGGGCCAAAGTCGACGGGGCGCGTCGGAAAGAACAGCAAAAAAGCGGGAAAGGGTGCGCCCGCCAGGAGTAGCGGGAAGCCCGCGAAGAGCGGCGCGAAGACGGGAACTCCGGCGACCTCCGGCAAGCTGAAGAACAACGTTCCCGCGGCGGCAAAGTCGGCGCGACGCGCGCTGCGCCTCGACACACCGGAGAAGCTGGCGAGCTGGTCGATCATGAATGATCCCCGCCTCTTGCAAGTCGACGGTACCGTTGCTCCCGCGGGCGCGTTCGCTCAGTGTACGACGCCGGAGGGGGTCCACGATCTCGTCGGGAACCTTCACGAATGGGTCGCCGACGATTGGAACGGCAGCGGAATCTTTGCCGGCGGTTACTTCCTCGACACGACCATCAATGGCGAAGGATGCATGTACAGCACACGCGCCCACGCCCCCGCCTACCACGACTACTCAATCGGGTTCCGCTGCTGCAAAGACGCCGTCGGCGTCCCCGGAACCGCCGAAGGCGGTGAGGAAACGGCGAGCACGAGTGAAGACGGGGGAGCCCGCGAACTGCCTGAGGAGAGCGACGGCGAGTAGCGCGGCAACGGCGAGACGCTACTCGACGACGACCGAGCTCGCGTACATGTCCATGCCGCAGGTGAAGGTGAGCGTCTGCGCGGTTTCGGTCGGCACTTTGATGGAGACTGGTGTTTGAAGGGGAAGCGCTTCGTCGACGTTAAGCGCTTTGAACTTCACGCGCTCCGCACAGGTGTGCGCCGACGTGCGCGTAAACACAAGCGTCGCCGGCTTCCCTTTTTCCAGGCGCACCTTGCTCGGCGTGAACCCTTCGTCGGTCACGGCGATCGGGACCGTCCCGCTCTGAAGAGGAGCCGGCGGCAGCTCAGTCTTTTTGCAAGAGAAGAGCGCGCATGCGAGGAGTGGGGCGGCGAAAAGCGAGGGGCGCAGCATCGGCGGCGAGCCTAGCCGAACTGGGCGGCGCCGCGGCGAAGTGCCGCACGCAGCGGCGGTTTCGAGTAGCCTCCGCGCGTGTCTCGCCCCCTCGTTTATGGCCATCGCGGCGCCCCCGCGGAACTCCCGGAAAACACCCTTGTGAGCTTCGCGCGGGCGCTCGAGCGGGGCGTGGACGCCCTCGAAACCGACGTCCACCAGACCCGTGATGGGGTGATTGTCATCGCCCACGACGACACGCTCCTGCGAACGGCAGGAGTCTCCGTGCGCATTGCAGACGTCACCTACCGGGAGCTCTCACAAATTCCATTGTTTCCGGTAGCAGGTGCCCCGAAGGAAGATCTCGCCCCCACGTTTGTACCGACGCTCGCAGAGGCCCTCGATCGCTTCCCCGCGACCTTCTTCAACATCGAGGTAAAACCGAAGTCTGCCGAGCTCGCACGTCGTGTTGCCAGCTTTTTGTCGGCCCGGGGCGACGCCCATCGGGTCCGCCTCGCGGGGGCCGATCATCGCGTCCTCCGCGCGATCACTCCCGATGTGTGGGCGGGACAACGCAGTTCTTCTGCGCTGGAGGTCGCGAAGCTCTATTTCGCGCCGCTCTCATGGATCAAACCTGGATTCTTGCCCGGTGACGCGCTGCAAGTCCCCGTTTCGCAGAAGCTTGGCCCCTACACCGCGCGGTTTGACGGGGATTATTTCCTCAAACGCGCCACCGCCGCCGGCATCGCCGTCCACTACTGGACGATCAACGACCCGCGCGAAGCGTCGCGACTTGCGCGCCTCGGTGCTGCGGTGATCATGACCGACGATCCGCGAACGATCGTTCCGGCGCTTCGGATCACTTCGTAAAAACGATCATCTTGGTTTCGTCGACCTTCCACTTCAGGGTCGTGTCCCCGTCGAGCAGGAAGGTCTGCTTCGCGTCGATCCCGTCGCGTTCGGTGGCGAGGACGATCGTCTTGCCGTCGCTCGAAACCACTTTATAGGGCCCTTTTTGCTGCCCTTTTGGGGATGCGAGGGTCAAGTCGTGCCCTTTGAAATCGAGGCGGAGGGAGTTCGCATAGGCGTCGGCGGCCGGCTTCTGTTCCGCGCTGACACCCTCGCTGCGAACGCCCTTCCACGTCCCCTCAAGCTTCGCGGCGGTCTTGTCACCGCCGCAACCGCCCCCGACAACCAGCGCGGCGACGCCAAGCGCCACCACCCACCGCCGGGGAGGCGAGGCATCGCGGGGGAGACCGCGCGGTTCTTGGGTGTCGACGGGGCGTCGGCGCATAGGGCACGGGACACTAGCCGCCGAGATTGGCGTTTGGGAAGCCCTGACTGCGCAGGCGCGCCGAACGGCCACGCCAAATTGACCTCCTTTGACGCCGGTGCACGAAGAGGGGGGTCTACGCAGACCGTCATGCGACGCACGCCCCTACTCCCCCTCGCCTCCACCGCGCTCCTCCTCACGCTCCTTGCCGCCGCTTGCAGCGGCGATGACGGCGCCTCGACGCCTGGCGAAGACGCCGGCACGACCGGCTCCGACGCCGGCGACGGCGGAACAGCGAGCGATAGTTCCACAAAAACAGATGGTTCGACCGGTAGCGATGGAAGCACCGCGACTGACAGCGCCACCGACGGCGCTGCGAGCGACGGTTCCACCGGCAATGACGCCGGCGCCGCAGGCACCTGCGCCGTCGAAGGGGAAAAGCGCTGTCAGGCGGGAAATGAAGTCATCGTCGAGACCTGCACGCGCGCGGCGAACGGCGCCCTGAACTACGCGGCCGCCGCCTGTGCCGACAACGGGAGCTGCGGAGGCGCCGGCGTTTGTGCGCCGCAAAGCGGATGCGCCGTTGGTGCGAATCGCTGCGGTGTAAACAACGCCGTAGAAACCTGCGTCGCCGCCGCCGGTGGAAACCGCTTTGAGTCCCGTGAACAGTGCGCCAACGGCTGCTCGGGGAGCGGTGGAAATGCCCAATGTACCGCCGCCGCAAATTGTGCCGCAGGAACGCGTCGATGCACCGGGAACAACGTGAAAATCTGCAACGCGGCGGGGACCGCTTACCTCTACGCCCAGAGCTGTGCGGAGACGTGCAATGCCGGATTGTGCCAAGGAAAATGCACACCTGGTGACAAGCGCTGCAACGGAAACGGCGTCGAACAGTGCAAGGCGGACGGATCCGGTTACGCGGTAGTCGACGACTGTGGAGCCAACCAACGCACCTGCGATGCGACCGCTTCTGCCTGTGCGCTCAATGGGCTTATTATCGACGCGACGGCGACGAAAGACTACAACGGACTCCTCTTGGTCAATGGCGCGCTCGTCGTCAAGGCGGGGCAGACGCTCACCTCCTCGAGCGGCGATCTCACCATTCGCGCGACGACGATCACCGTCGAGGCGGGGGCGACGATCACCGTTGCAGCGACCGGCACCGGCACCGATGGCGCCGGCTCTGCGCTGGGGAATTGCAGCTACAACCCGGGATCGGGCGGCGGAAACGGTTCTGCTGGTGCTGCAAGCAGCGGAGGTTCCTGCGGGCTGGCGGCCGGAGGCGGAGCGGTAATCGGCGCGACGAACGACGCGGGCGTCGCCAAAGGGGGCCCCGGGGGGACCGGACGCTACAACGGCGCAGATTCCGGAACCGCGGGGCGCGGCGGTGGACGTTTGCGGCTGATCGCCGACACGATCACCATCGCCGGATCGGTGCTCGCACGCGGCGAAGCCGGTACCTGCGCAAGCACCCTCTGCGCGGGCGGTGGAGCTGGAGGCGGCGTTCTCCTGGCGGCCGATCAAATCCAACTCCCCGGCGGCGCTACCATCGATACAAGCGGCGGTGCGGGCGGCGCAGCCAGCTATTCCGGAGGAGCCGGAGGGCGTGGGCGCGTAAAGCTTCTTTACGGCGCTACGCTGGTCAACAATGCGACGATCTCAAACGCGACGACGACGCAAGGCCTCCTTCCACCCCTCGACATCACGTCGTCCACCCATTCGGCGAATGGCGTCACCTACAATGACGACTTCAACTTCTTCGACGCTGCGTGGAAGCGCTCTTTCCCCGGTCGTCAGGGGTACCTGTATGTTGCAAACACCAATGCGGCCGGCGTCTACCCGACCGCTGCAACGCCTGGTGTTCGCTTTGTTGCCGGCGGCGAGAGCGGGAGCATCCCTTACAACGCCCTCTCAGGCTTCCTCGCGGCGAACACGGCGACGACGGTATTTTTCCGCATTGTTCCGCGCGATGCGAATGGCTTCGGGCTCGTAGAAAATACGTTCCCCGCCCGAATCAATACGGCCGTTCCGACGCCAAAAATCCCGCAGTTTACGGTAGCTACCTCCTTCTACGACGGGGCGCTCGTCGTCCCCGAGTGGACGTTCCCGAACGTCGCCGCCGACGGGAACTGGCAGGGGGTCTACTTCCTGCTCGACCACCAGGGCGACACGATGCCGGGCAACGGCGTCGCCTCCGACGGACGAACCTCGGTATTTGCACCCTACACGCAAAAGAGCCAGGTCTTCCAGAACCTCGCCGACGGCGTTTGGGGCTTCCACGTGGTCACCGTCGATAAGCTCGGCAACCGCACCCGCAAAGCGGCTCACGCCGTTTTCCGCGTCGAGCAAGGGGCGAATGGCAAGGCGACGCCGACCGTCGGCTTTGGCGCGGTGAGCGGCAAGGTGAAGGTCGGCGGCCTGGCGACGAGCAACGTCCGCGTGAGCCTGAACCGCGGCCTCCTCCCCCAGAACGGAAATGGCTACGTCCTCACCGCCGGCACCGGCACCTACGACATCACGAGCGTTCCGGCAGGGGCATGGACGGTTCGTGCGCAATACACGAATGCCGCCGGCGTCGTCGTCTCCAAGGAGGCGCCGCTGAACGTAGCCCAAGGGCAGACGACCACGATTCCCGACCTTGATTTCTGAGGAACTTCAAAGACTTTCTTCCCGCACCATGCAAAACGGCGCCCCTCAAAAAGGGCGCCGTTTTCCTTTCCTTCCGCGGAGAAGGCTAAAGGTTAAGACCGAGCCAGGTCGCCGGTGGGAGCGTTTCCGTGCGGTGACGCACTTCAAAGTAGACCATTGGTCCGCGCCCTTCATCGCCGGCGATTCCGAGGCGTTCACCGGCGACAAGCTCGTCGCCGATGCGTACATCAATCGTCGCAAGATTGCCGGTGACCGTATAATAGTGGTCGCCGTGATCGAGGATCACGAGGCGGCCGTAGGGACCGTAGCGATCGGCAAAGGCGACGCGCCCGGCGTAGACGGCGCGCACGACGGTGTTCGCCGGTGTGGCGATTTCGACGCCGGGACCGTTGGTCCCTTCGCGGCGGGCGACGCGTGCGTTCGCACGGACGGCGACGGGGAAGAGTAGGTGGCCGCGAGCCGCGGAAAATCCTGACGATGCGCCATTTTCGCCGTTCACCGGGATGAACTCGCCGGTCCCGGCAAAGGCGCGGTCGAAGGCCTCCGAACGGCGGCTCTCGTCGGCGATCGCGTACCGGGCCGCGTCCATCGCCGAGCGCTGGCTCGCAAGCTGGCTGCGGTCCTTGGCGACGCGCTCCAGGGTCTTGGCGAGCTCGGCGCCACGCCCCGAAAGGCGCCTCTCTTCGGCGACGTCAAAGCGAATGTTCTTCTTTGCCCGCTCGACACGCATTGCCCATTGAAGGAAGCTGTGCACGCCGCCACCTGCAGGCAACATTCCGGCGCGTGTCATACGGTAATAGGCGCGCCCTTGGGCGATCGACTTCTTCTTTTGAACGGCTAACTTCCCGGCAAGCTCGGAGAGTTCCTTCTTCGCGGCATTCTCCTCGGCGTCGAGGTCGGCGATCTTGCGATCAAGGGCAGCCAGCGCGAGGGAACCGTTCGTCGGCGCCTCGCGCATCCCATTGGAAGTGTCACGAAATTCGCCGCGCGGTGCCTGGCGGTCCTGGCGGTCCTGGATGAGTGCCCCCTCGGCAGGGGCGATCCCCACTTGCGCCCCCGCGTAGCCGAGCGGCGCCGCGGCGAGGGAGAAGACAACGGCGAGCTTCCCGAAGCGCCGCCCGACGGCCGCGACCCTCATACCGCCACCAGCTTGCGAAGGCCGAGAGAGGCGGCGATCGTTCCAAGCAAGGCGCCGGTCACGACCATCCCCACGACGGCAAACCAGGGGAGGAACGTCGGCTCGACGCCAAGAAGCGTCGTCAGTTCGCCATCCATACGGCCGCGAACGAGGAGAAAGAGTACCCCTAAGAGAAGGACGGCACCGGTGGCGCCCGCAGCCCCTTGCGCCGATCCTTCGAGGAGGAAAGGGCGTTTGATATAGGCGTCGGTCGCCCCGACGAGTTTGAGCACTTCAATTTCCGTCTTTCGCCGCTGAAGGGCGAGCCGAATCGTGGAGCCGACGACGGCGAGCACCGACGCAAAGACCACGAGCGAAAGGAGCCCGGAAGCGGCGACGCCTCCGCGTACAAGGCGAGCGAGGCGGTTCGTCCAGGTGCGGTACGTTTCGACCGACTCGACCGCCTGAAGCTGCCCGAGCTTCGCCTCCATGTCCTCAATCCCCTTGTCGTCGAGGTTGGGATCGACGTCGACTTCGAGGGTCGGCGAGAAGGCTTCCTTGGGGAGTGCAAGGAGCGGATCGTTGGCATTTCCTTCGTTTTTTGCGTACTCGTCCCGCGCCGCTTCCGAAGTCACGTAGGTGACGTGGCTGACACCGGCGGTCGCTTCGAGGGCGACTTTCGTTTTCTCGATTTCGGCGTCGGTCGCCGACTCTTTCAAGAAGACAGAGACGCGCCCCGCGTGAGTCCACCGGGTTTCGATGGCGCGAAGGTTCGTCATGACGAGCAGGGCCGCGCCGAGGCAGACAAAGGCGACCGTCAACGAAAAGATCGACAGCGCGAAGAGGCGCCATTCACGAAGAATACCCTGGCGGGCGCGGCGGGTGGCATGGCTCGGATTGTCGAACACAGTCGTCCTTTCGTCCGTCACTCAAAGAGATGAATGGCGAAACTCACACACAGTCGTTCCAACGAAAGAAAATCGGCGACCTGGCTTTGGCTCAGTGGAGCGGAGCCGAGAGAAAGTTTCCGTCCTCAGTCACGAGGCCGCGGCGCACGTCGGTGATCTTCCCCTCATCGAGGACGATGATGCGGTGGGGGCGCTGCTCGAGGAGCGTGCGGTCGTGGGTCGCAAAGAGGACGGTCGTCCCCTGCTCGTGGATCTCTTCGAAAAGACCGAGGATATCGATGGCGAGCTGAGGGTCGAGGTTGCCGGTCGGCTCGTCGGCAAGAATGAGCGCCGGCTCGCCGACGATGGCGCGCGCGATCGCCACGCGCTGCTGCTCACCGCCGGAAAGGACGCGGGCCGGCTCCTCACCGCGGCCGGAGAGGCCGACGCGCTCAAGCGCCTCGCCGACGCGCGTGCGCACGAGCTTCTCGGGGAGGCGAAGGACCTCGAGGGTCACCGCAACGTTCTCGAAAACACTCCAATTTTCGACGAGCTTAAACTGCTGGAAGACGACTCCGATGTTCCGGCGAAGGAACGGGATCGAGTCGTCCTTCAGACGGGCGATGTCCTTCCCCATGAAAAGGATCCGCCCCTCGTCGGCGTTCTCTGCGCGATAGAGCATCCGGAGGAGCGTGCTCTTGCCGGCGCCCGACGGCCCGGTGACAAACGCGAATTCTCCGCGCTCAATGACGAGGTTTGCGCCGCGAAGGACCGGTCGGCCGGCGCGATAAGACTTGAAAACATCTTCAAAAACGAGGATCGGGCGGTGGGCAGCCTCTTGAGAGAAGCGCTTCCCTTGGCGGAGCATCGGGCGGAAAGCGCCGCCTTCACGCCGGTCGCCGGAGCCGTCAAAATCGTCGTCGTAGGCCATAGGGCTGGGGGGGCTATCAGGACCGAAAGAGTCGGGCCAAATTCCGAGTGTAGCACCGGCGCAGCGCGGCTGCGGTCGCGGGTCGGTGCGATCTGCGATGCAGTGCCAACTTCCTGAAAATTCTCCTGGATCGTCGATTTTCAGTTGCGCGCGCCCCGAACTTTGGAACCCTCACCGTCCTATGCGCCCTCGCCTCTTCCGCTTCGCCACCTCTGCGTCGGTGCTCGCCGCCCCCGCTCTCTTGATCGCCCTTGCTGCCGCACCGCTCGCAGCATGTGGCAACGACGACGCCCGCGTCACCGCAGGCAGCGGGCCCCTCGCGCCGACGGGTGCCGAGTGGGTCCTTGAAAACGACGAGCGGACCGGAACGGCCGCCATCGCCTTCCCGCTTCAGACGACGACCCAAGTCCTCGACACGAACGACCCGGGCGGCAGTGCGATCCGCTTTTTGACGACCTACCCGGAGGTCTTCGGGCCGTCAAAAGCTGCGGATTTGAGCGTAGTTGCAACGGCCGTCGACGAAGACGGTGCGACCCACGTCAAGGTCGAACAAAAGGCCCAGGGGCGTCGCCTCCTTGGCGCTGTGGCGATCGTGACTTTTGATGCCGACCGCACCGTCGCCTCGGTCACCGGCCCCCTCTGGCCCGATCAGGGGCCCGAAGCGGCGGTCGCCCCGGCCGTTCAACAGGCGCCCGCAGAGACCGCTGCACGCACTGCCTACACGCGCTCGGAGGGGAAGCCGGCGGCGACGGTCACCGACCACGAACTGGCCCTGGCAGCGACCGGGAGCGCCCCGGTGCTCGTACACCGTTTCGCCGTCTCCGGCGCCGCAGGAGCGAACCCGCGCGAGCTGTGGGTCGACGCGAAAACCGGCAAAGTGATTTTTGATGCTCCGCTGTATCATTCAGAGACGGTCAACGGTTCTGGGGCCGGCGTTACGGGCGGCAAGAAGACGTTCCCCGTCGAAAAGAGCGGGGCCACCTATCGCCTTCAGCGCGTGAAGCAGGACAACAAGTCCGAGGTCTTCGTCGAAGATGGAATCACCGGGAAAAACGCTGAGTCAGCGTCGGCGAATGGCCCCTGGGATCCAGAAGCAGTCGACGCGTATTCGAACCTCCTTCAAATCGAGAACTGGTATCGTAATCGGTTCCTTCGCGTCTCCTATGACGACAAGGGTTCGCCGATTCGAATCGTCATTCATGCGACAAACACCTGCGACAACGCTTCGTGGAACGGCGAATTTATTTCGTTCAACGACCCCTGCGACAAGAGCGCCGCGAACTCCGTTCAGAAGTACGATCCGAAGACCGGCTCCCTCACCGAGGACCCGTCGAAGACCTACCACTGGCTCACGTTCACCGACCGCGAGGTGGCGACCCACGAGTACACGCACGCAATTACCGACCGCAGCTGCCGCCTCTTCTACGGAGCCGAATCGGGGGCGCTGAACGAGTCGATGAGCGACGTCTTCGCGGCGCTGGCCGAGCACAGTTTCACCGGATCTGGCGACTTCAAGCTCGGCGATGGCGCCATCAAAGAACACCTCCCGCTTCGAAATTTTGCCGACCCGACCGACGCCGTCATCGGTCAGCCACGCCACTACAGCCACCTCATGGCGAACGGCTCCTTTGACAATGGCGGCGTCCACATCAACTCGGGAATTCCAAATCACGCCTTTTACTTGATGGTCCAAGGGGGGACCCACAAGGACTCCGGTGTGAAGGTGAAGACCCCGCTGTCGTGGAAGCAAGTCGAAGATCTAAAATGGACGGCTCTTCGCTTTGAATTGAAGGAGACGTCGACCTTCCGTGAGTTCGCCATCACGGAGCTTCTGATCGCGAAACGGAAGAATATTCCTCGGGAACCGGTCGCCTGCTCCTGGGTTGCCGTGGGCGTGCTCACGCCGGACGAAACGAAGAAAAACTTCGGCATCGACTGCCCGGTTTCGACGGAACAACCGCCGAGCACCGTCGGCTGTGCCGGAAAAGCGGATGGGGTCTACTGCCAGAGCGATATCTCTTACGGCGCCGTCTATTGCAAGAATGGCGCCCGCTCCTACGGCCTTCAGTGCGCCTCTTCGCAAATTTGTGACGTGAGCAAGGACGGCGCGGCGACCAAGCATTGCAAGGAGTTTTGCAAGGACAAGGCCGACGACCTCTACTGCATCAACGACCCGGGGAAGCGCAATCTCTCCGCCTATTGCCAGGGGGGGAAGCGCATCGTCGACTTCCCGACCTGCGGAACCGGTGTGAACTGCGACGTCAACCAGGACGGCGTCGGCGACATGACCTGCAAGTAGACCTTCCGCACTACAAACGACGAAAGCCCGTGAGAATACTCACCGGCTTTCGTGTTTTTTCTTTCAGAGTTTCAGATCACTTCGAGGGTGACCGGAATGTTCCCACGGGTAGCGACCGAGTAGGGGCAGACGGCATGGGCCGCCTCAAGCAGAGCATGGGCCTCCTCGTTGGGGAGGTCCGGAAAGTGGCCGCCGAGGACGACCGCGAGCCCGAAGCCTTCGCCGACCTTCCCGAGGCTTACCTTCGCTGTGATCGTGAATTTTCCCGGATTTTTCTTCTGAAGACGGGCAACGAGCCCGAGGGCGCCAGCGAAACAGGCCGAGTAGCCGGCGGCGAAGAGCTGCTCGGGATTCGAACCGGCGCCGTCATCCCCACCGAGCCCCTTCGGCACCGAGAGGTTGAGATCGATCTTGCCGTCTGAGGACTTCACCGAGCCGCCGCGACCGCCGATTGACGTTGCTTCCGCGGTATATAGAGCTTCCATGATCGTTTGTCCTTCGTAGAATTTGCGATTGTGAGGGCGGCTTAGGACGGAGAAAGAGAGAATGACTCAGTCGGGCTCTTCTTCTTCGACAGGAGAATGTTGGTGGAGGCGCGCAAGGACCTCCCGGAGCGGGTCTCGGAGCGCGGCGATTTGGTGGCCGTTTAGGCCGAGGGCGCAGGACATAGCAGCCGGAATTCCTTCGGCTTTCTTTCGCAGCTTCCGACCGGCCCCGGTGAGAGCGACGTGGACGACCCGCTCGTCTTCCGCGCTTCGCGTGCGGGTGACGAGGTTCGCCGCTTCGAGGCGCTTCAGGAGGGGGGTGAGCGTCCCCGAGTCGAGGAAGAGGCGGCCCCCGAGGGAGCCGACCGTCATCGGAGCGCCGGGGGACGGGTCCGCTTCCCAGAGGACCTTCGACGCGCTCGCATCCTACTCGGGGCCGTCTGCAAGCGGCGCAGGCGGTCGCCATTTGCGTTAGACACGCACCGGCATGCGGCTCCTTCACACCTCCGACTGGCACCTCGGTCATGAGCTCGCCGGCTTCGATCGGCGCCACGAGCATGCGTGTTTCCTCGAGTTTTTGGCAAACACCCTGGTCAACGAGGCGGTCGACGTGCTCCTCGTCACCGGTGACCTCTTCGACGTGCAGACGCCGCCGGCGAGCGCCCAGGAGATGCTGTACCGCTTCCTCGTCGATGTGCACCGGCGAGCGCCGAAGCTCCGGACGGTCCTCCTTGGCGGCAACCACGACTCCCCCGCCCGCTTGGAGGCGCCCCACCCGTTCGCAACGCCGCTCGGGATCACTGTCGTCGGAGCGTTGCCCAAGCAACCGGCTCCGCTCCCGCATGGGGTCGATTTTGCACGTTGTTTGCTCCCGATCCCGACGACAGAGGCGCCCGAGGCGGTCCTCCTCGCGATCCCGTTTCTGCGCACCATCGACCTCCCAGTCCCCGGCGCAGAACCCGAGTTCGCAAATGTGCATGCTACATCCTTTGGCGTAGCAAGCATCTACCGGCAGGCCTTTGCCGAAGCGGGCCGGCGATTCCCCGGCCTCCCGGTCATCGCCGCGGGGCACATGTATCTTCTTGATGTAAATGAAGAAGATCTCAGCCTCGATACCGAGCGCCCGATCCTCGGCGGCCACCAGCACGCCGTCCCGGCAGCGATCTTCCCGGAAGACGTCTCCTATGTGGCCCTCGGCCACCTCCACAAGCCCCAGCGGGTCGCCAAGCGGGAGAACGTCCGCTACTCGGGATCACCGATTCCGCTCTCCTTCACGGAGAAGAATTACAAACATAGTTTTGTGCTCTTCGACTCGGCACGATCCGGCCCCGATCAAATTCTGCTCGTGCCGATTCCTCGCACCGTCGAATTCCTTGCGGTCCCCGCGAAAAAGAAGGCCCAGCTCGGACTCGGGACGGCGAGCGCCTACGGAACGAAGGATCTCGTCCTCGAAGAACTGCAAAAACTTCCGGATGTTTCAAAGATGCCCGACGAGCAACGCCCCTTCCTGACGGTGAGCGTCGTCCTCGATCGGCCGGAGCCCGGCCTCAAAGAGGAGCTCCGGAAGGTGATCGCCCCGAAGGGCTACCGAGTCGTCTCCATCGCGGAGAGCGCCGGGAACATTCGCCATGACGAAGTGCGGATTCCCGAGAATGTTTCGCGAAAGATCCCCTCCCCGCGGGAGCTGCTTCGCCAGGTGCTTGAGGACAAGTACAAGTCGGTCGATCCAGCGCTGATGGCCCTCTTTGAGGAGGCCGAGCAGGCGGTCCACGAAGGGGAAGAGCCGTGAAGATTCTTGCGGTACGTGGAGAGAACCTGGCAAGCCTTGCGCGCCCCTTCGAGCTCTCCTTTGAGACAGGCCCGCTCGCAAGTGCTGGACTTTTCGTTATTACTGGGCCAACCGGCGCCGGAAAATCGACGATTCTGGATGCCGTTTGCCTCGCTCTCTATGGGGAATTCCCACGCGGCGAGATGGGGACACGGGTCAAACTCAAAGATCCCGGTGGCACCATGGTCACCGCGCGAGACCCGCTGAACATTCTCCGGCGCGGCGCCGCGGAAGGGCACGCGGAGGTCGATTTTCTCGGTGTCGACGGGAAACGCTGGCGAGCCCGCTGGACGGCGCGACGCGCCCGCAAGCTCGCGACCGGCAAGCTCCAACAGGCCGACCACCAGGTCGTCCCCCTCGACGGCGGCATCGGCCCCGAGCAGGTGACCGCGACGGCGGTCCGTGACTTTATTAAAGAGAAAGTCGGTTTGAACTTCGTCGAGTTCTGCCGTTCCGTACTGCTTGCGCAGGGCGCTTTCGACACCTTCCTGCGCGCCGATACCAATAGCCGCGCCGCGATCCTCGAGCGCCTCGGTGGGAGCGATCTCTTCCGGCGAATTTCCATGGAAGTCTTCAACCGGAAGACGACCGCGCAGGGGCAACTCTCCGAACTTCAAGCAAAACGGGAAGGGCACGCCCCCCTCGACGAAGAGACGCGCCGCGCCCTGGAAGAAGATCTTCTCGCCTGCGAGCGTCGGGGCCGCGAGGCCGGCGAACAGGTACGACGCCTCGATGCGCGGCTCGCTTTCTTTGCCCAAGAACGAAAGCTTTCAAACACTTTTTCTGAGGCAGAACAGACCCTTCTTTCCGCCGAGCAGACGGTCCTCCTCGCCGAGGAAGACCGCCTCGCCCTCGCGCGTACCGAGCAGCTTCGGACGCTCGCGGGGCCCGCCGAAGAGGCCCGCCAGACGCGGGAACGCGCGATGATGGCCCGCGTCGCCGCCGAGCAGGCGCGTGCCGAAGATGAGGCCGGCAAGGGGCGAGCCCTCGAAGCACGCGCCGACGCCGGCCAGGCGGAAGAAGCTGCAGAACGGACCGCCGCCGCCCTGGAAGCGGCCCTGCCTAAGCTGCTGGCTGCGGAGCAGCTCCTCGCGCGCCAGACCGCCGACGCTCGCCTCCGGCAGCAGCTCGTCGACGAAGAGGCCGACGCTCGAAGGCAGGCAGAAGAGGGGCAAAAAGGGGGCGATGCCGCAGAAGCGGCCCTTCGACGCCTCGACGCCGAGCGGGGCGCCCTCGAAGAACAGCTCCATGCGACCGCCCTGTTGGCGACGCTCCCCGCGGCCGCCGAGGCGCTCGTGGCCGCCGTTAGAAGCGTGCATGATCTCCACAAAGACGTCTCCGGCGCCGAGAAAAAGCTCGGGCTCCTTCAGGGGGAGGAGACGGCGCTCGTCGCCCAGCTTGCCGCAGAAGACGACGCCGTGACCGCAAGCACCGAGGCGCTCGCCGCGGCGACAGCTCGCCTCGATGCCCTCCCTTCCGGGGAAGAACGGGCAAACATCGGCGAGGAAGAACTGCGATTGAAGGCGGCCGAGCAGGCCTACCTCGCCCTCGGTCACGCCGAGGATCGCCTTCGCGATGCGACCGCTCAGTGCGTCGCCGCGGATGAGCGCGAGGAGGCGGCCCGCGCCGCCCACGAGACGGCGGTCGCCGCCCTGACAGAGGCGGAAGCGGCTGCCGAGGTCGCCAAGGCGCGCACGGAAGAAGCTTCCAATTTTCTTGCGATTGTTGATGCTTCGACCGCCGCCCAGGAGGAAGCATTTTCGCGGCTCCGAAGCCACCTCGCGCCGGGCGTCCCCTGCCCGGTCTGCTTCCATCACGAGCACGATCCGGCCCAGTTCGCGGTGCTCCGGGAGACCTTCGCCGCCCAGCGAAGCCGCGCACAAGGCCAGGCAGCCGCCTATGCGGAAGCGGAAAAAACAGTTGCCGCAAGGGGGGCTCACGTGGAGGCGGCGCTCGCCGCTCTCGTGGGACGACGCGGCGAATCGGCGAAGGTACGTGCAGAGCACACGCTCCGCAGCGAGGGGCGTGAAGCGGCGGCGGCGCGGCTCTCGGGACTGCTCGTCGACGTCGCCGACCCCCCAAATTTCCTCGCAGAATGGCGCGCGTCGCTCGCCGCCGAACGCCAGGCCGCCCGCGACGCTCGCGCCGCCCGTGCCGCCGCCGATGGCGCGTGCACCCACGCCCGAACGGCACTGACCGACGGCCAGGCGCGACGAAGTGCGACGGCGGAGAAGGTCGCCGAAGCGCGCGCCCAGCGGGAAGGGCACGAGGGGGATCTCGCGCAAAAGCGTTCGAAATTGCTGGAGGATCGCGCAAAGCTGGAAGGGCGGCTCGCGGCGTTCGGTGAACCTTCCCTCCTCCTCGCCGGAAAACAGCCCAGCGCGTTGATCGCGGCCGTCGAACGACTGGCGAAGGCGCGCAGAAATGCGGAGCGGCGCCGGGAGGAGCTCGCGACCGAGCGCGCCGAGGCAGAGACCGCTGCGGAGCGGGCGCGAAGCGCGGGGGCGGTCGCCGAAGAGCGGGCACGGGCGCTCGCCGTTCAGCGCGGTGAGGTGGAGGGGCGCATCGCGAAGGACACTGCAGAACTCGCTGTTCTACTTCGTGAAATTCCTGGCGATGGTGCAACGCCTGCCACGCGTAGGGCCCCCCTTGAGGTGGCACGGACGCAGACGCGGATCGCCGCCGACGTCGCCCGTCAGCGCCGGGAAGAGGCGCTTGTGGAGGAGGCACGGCGGGCCGAAATCGCCCTGCGCGCGGCCACCCACGAGGCAGAGACGAGCGAAGCGGCGAAGGCGGCGGAGGCGCTCTACCGGACCGCCCTTGAGGCGCTCGCGAAGGCGTTGGAGACGCTCGTCGACGACGCGTTTCGCGAAGAGGTGTCGCTCGCGGCCGCCGAGGACCCCGCCGCCCTCGAAGAGCGCCGAGGGCGCAGCGAACAGGCCCAGGAAGCGCTACGCGATGCCCAAAAAGAGCGGGAACGGTGCGCGCTTGCCCTCCAGGAACACCAGCAAGCAGCGGCCGGCGGCAAAGAGCCCGGGGAGGAAGAGACGACGGAAGAAGCGCTCCTCGCCCAGCGAAACAGCACCGACTCGGAACGGATTCAATCGCTGAATCAGGCAGGTTCTTTCCGGGAAAAGCTCGAAGAGGACGCGCGGACGCGGAAGGCCCAACAGGCCCTCGACGAGGCGATTGCGGTGGCGGCGCGGAAGGCGCGCGACTGGGGCTCCCTCTCGGCGGCCATCGGATCGGCAACCGGTGATGCTTTCGTGAAGCTGGCGCAAGCACATACGTTGGCTGCCGTGCTCGCCCAGGCGAACGAAAACCTGAAGCTCCTTCGCCCCCGGTACCAGCTTGCGCCGGTCCCCGAGGATGAACTCGAAATCCTGGTTATTGACCGCGAATTTGCCAATGAAGCTCGAAGCGTAGCGACGTTGTCTGGCGGGGAGCGCTTCCTCGTCTCCCTGGCTCTTGCCCTCGGTCTCGCCGACCTTGGGAGCGAGCGGAGCGCCGTCGAAACGCTCTTCCTCGACGAAGGCTTCGGGACCCTCGACCCCGAATCGCTCGACGTGGCGATCGCGGCGCTGGAGGCGCTCCAGTCTCGCGGGCGCACCATCGGCATTGTTTCCCACGTCCAGGGGCTCGCCGATCGCATCGGTACCCGCGTGCATGTCCGACGGACCGGGCTCGGTCGAAGCACCGTGGAAATTGGATTGATGTAGGTGCTGTTGCGCGATTGAGTTCAGGCCGCGAGTGCCCCACGGCGGGGGCGACGATGGAGCACATGAAGGACGAAGCGGAGGAGTTCGGCCGCTTCATCGGCGGGGATGCGCCCCGTCCTCCCAAAATAGACAATGACTTCACGAAGATGACTACGCATTCGCGTGTGCGCTTGGTAAATCCGGTTTCGCGCTCGTACGAACTCGAGCTCCCCGACGCCGCTGGCGATCCGGTCCTCGATGCGGAGCTCGCCGCGGGCGATGGCGACGAGGTCTGCGATGATCGCGAGCTGGCGCTCGGGGAAAGGGAGGCGGAGCCGGTCGACGAAGAGTGGGGCGAGCGCGAGGAGGCGATCGGCGGTCGCTGCCCGCGGGAGGCCCTCGGGGAGCTCGTAGTGGGGGAGAAGCAGCTTGGGGGCGACACCAGCGTTCGTCATCGGGGCCTTTCCTCCCGCGGCGAAACGCTGCGGGTATCCCCGGAATACCGGACGCCCCTGCGCTAATCGGACCACTGGACGGGCACCGATCGCGACGGCCATTTTGGAAGCATGTTTCGCGACTTACGGAGCGGCCGCGTCGTTCAGTGCTTCGATTCGGAGGATGCGCTCGACGCGGAGTTCCCGCCGCCCGAAGGTGGCGACGTCGTGGCAGAAGAGGCGGTCCTCGTGGAGCGAAAGAGGGACGACCTGAAGGAGAATTTCCGGGCGGCGGCTGGGGCGGTAGGCGAGCTGGAGCGGCCGCTTTTCGGCGATCGCGGCGACGCACTGGGCGACGATCGCCTCCCGCAAGGGGCGATCGGGGGGGCCGCTGTTTGTGCCGTCCCCCACGGGGACGCCGGCGCGAATCGCCTGCAATTCTCGAGCATTCGCCGGCGAGAGCGCGACGAGCAGCCGCTCAAAGAGAGCGCGCGTCGTGAGGACGTCGGCCTCCGCGCGATGGGAGCGCCCCGGATCGATGCCGAGGGCGGCGGCAAGCTTGGAGAGGGCGTAGCTCGGCTGCGCAAAGGCGCGTCGCGCGAGAGTGACCGTGTCGAGCCAGTGGGAAACCTTGTAAGATCCAGCGATCTCCCCCGCGGCAGCGAGGCGCGCGTAGGAGGCGTCGAGGAAGGAGAGATCGACGCGCGCTCCGTGCGCAACAAAAACGGCGCCATCGAGCAGCTCCGTAAGAGCCCCGGCGACCGCGGAAAAAGGGGGTGCCCCGGCGAGCGCCTCAGCGTCTAGGCCGTGGTACTCGGCGCCGCCGCCGAGGTTCGCGTCTGGGAAAACCAGCGTCGAAAATGTCGTAACTTCGGGGTTTTCCGTCCCCACACCGACGACGCGACTCGCGCAGATCTCGACGATCCGATCTTCCAGCGGGTGGAGACCGGTCATCTCAAGATCGACAAAGACAAACGGCGCCTCCGAAATAGGTGCATCCCACACAGAGTTCGGGGGCGGGGCGTCGGTCCGGCGACGGTGGTTCATGGCGTACTGGCGGGGAAAATGGGAACCGCCCCCGTGTCTTTCGACGTCGGGAGCGGTCCTTCGGGCGGAGTCGACTTCAATGAGAACTTCTGCGGAACATCAAAGGGGGAACGGTTCGTCAGTTCGTCACTTCAACGCGCAGAAGCTTCTTGCCGATAAACAGGTAGTCACCGTGGGACAAAGCCTGTTCGCCCTTGATCTTCACGTAGGTACCGTTGCGGGAGTTCAGATCGGTAAGCGTAAGCTTTCCGGCGACGTCCTCGACCTTGCAGTGGGAGGCGCTCATGTAGAGGTCTGCCGGGAAGTTGAGATCGCCCCCCTCGCGCCCGACCTGAAGCGCCGAACCGCGCGCACAAACGCCGATCCCGGGGAGGCCCCCCTGGAGGATTTGCGTGACCCGGAAGGCCATGTGGTGCTTGGGGCTTGAGTAGAAGTAGGTCCCGTCGGGGCCCGGCGTGTCGGTCGTCGCCGGGGCCGGTTCGACGCGGAAAAGCTGCTCGCCAGCGAGGAAAAGGTCCCCGGGTTCGACGTCGACGGTGCCGCGCACGCGGACGTAGACGCCATTGACCGAGCCTTCGTCGCGGACGACAAGCTGAGCATCTCGATAGAAAAGATTGGCGTGTCGCGGGGAGACGAACGGGTCGTCGGGGAACACCAGCTGGCCGGTGCGACCGACGATGTGCTGTTCCGCGTTGAGCTGGTAGCTCAGCCCCTCAACGCCTTCGCCACGAATGAGAATGATCTTCGCGCGCCCTGGCGTCTGCAAGGCACCAAAGAACTTCGTCCGCGCGCCGACAATTTCCGGGGGCACGACCGCGCCGCAACGACCACAGAACTTGTGAACGAGCGGGACCGGGGTCGAGCACGAGCGGCAAACGAAATGCTTGGCTTGCTCCATCTGTTCCTCCAAAGAAAGCGCTTCAAACGGGACGTTTGAGCGTGCTCCGGGCGCGCGGGCGGCCGGTACAGGGCGGGCGGCGCCAACACGCGGCTCCGAAGGGGAGTTGCGTGCGACGCCAGCAGCGACAAGGAAAGGGTTGGACGACGTACGAAGGTGCGTCGACGCGGGATCTTCGCGCGGATCGGGCCGCGAAGGGGAAAGTTTTTCTTCGCGAATTTGCCGCGGAAACGGCGTGCGCGAGGGGACCGGCGACTGGCGGCGAGGGCGCAGGCTCTCGCTGAGCTGAGCGCCAAGCGACCCGCGCTTCTCGGGAAACGGCGACGTCGAACGAGGCGGCTGTTCGAGGGCCACCATCGGCGGCGGCTCCGTGCGAATCCGGGGCTCACTGGGGGGGTCGTTCCGCGGAATCACCGGGGCAACCGGTTTGATCGCCGGTGAGGGGGACGGGATCGGACGTCCGCTTCCCACCGAAATCGGCCGTGCAACCTGCTGAATTTCCTCGACGGGCGGCGATGGGCGGTCCCAAGGGGCGATGCCTCCGCCGGGCGCCTCGGAGACCAGGGTCGCCTCGGGACGGACTTGAATCGTCGGCTCATCCCGATCGAAGGGGTCGTCGGCGAGGGGGTCGTTGTCGGAAAACGGGAGCGCGATTTCCATCCCGATCGCGGCATCGGCGAGGAGCGGATGGTCGACGGCGACGGCGGTGTCGATCAGGGTTCGCGAGGGGACTTCCGAGAACGGCGACGACGGGGGCGGCTCGCTCGGCCCCTTCGGGGCGGCGAGCGGAATGGTCGGCGAGGGCTCCGGGACCGAAACTGGGGCACTTGCCGCCGCGGAGATCGCCCCCGAACGGGTTTCAGCGGCGAGCGACAAGTCGCTTCCGCAGTTCATGCACCGGTCGCTTCCCAACCCGTGGTGGGTTTCGCAACGGCCGCAGACGATTCCGACCTCGAGTCCCATGGGCGCGCGTGACCCTACCACGACCCCGATTCAGCGCACCGCCCAGATGCGGCTCTGATCAGGATCCGTTGTCCAAATCCGAAAGGCGATGACGGAGCAGCTCGCAGCGTCAAGCTGACCGTAGTCGCGACTGTCGACATGGGCGGAGCGATTGTCGCTGACGATGGCGACCTTACCGGGCTCGACGGTCGCCTCCCAGCGCGGCTCGGTCCGAAGCTTGTCGACGAGGACCTCGGTGTCGCGATCGGACCCCTTGATCCGCTCGACTTCACAGGTAAAATCGCGGGTATCACCGCTCGTCGGGTCGAAGGCCTTTCGGCCGCGATCGCAGCCTCGCGCCGTGAGCACCACGTCCTCGTTCACCCAGGCGTGCCCCTGCTCGACCGTGACATGGTCACCGGTAATTCCGAGGACGCGGCCGACGACAAACCGGCCTTTTGCTTGCGGATCCGGGCAACGGACGATGTCGCGCCGGACGGGGCCGCCGTGACGCTTCAGCAGGAGGACATCCCCCGCCGAGAGGGATGGGGCGAAGGAGAGGCTCTGGGCGATGTCGTCGCTCGGAATCACGTAGAGATCAAAGATCGTTGCGTAGACGATCCCCGCGAGCGCACCAAGGAACGCGACGAGCCAAACGAGGCCTTTGACAAAGTTTTTCATGGAAGTTCGCGGGGCTGCGTTTCGAGAAGTCGCGCAGGCTAGCAGCTTCGCGGAAAACGGAGACGGACAACTGCACCTCCGCCTTCGCGGTTTTCCGCCTGGGCGGCACCGCCGTGGGCTTCCGCAATTCGTCGGACGAGGGCGAGGCCAAGTCCGCTGCCTTGCGTCGGATTTCGTGCGTCATCACCGCGAACAAACGGCGTGAAGAGCTTCGGGAGGAGTGCCTCCGCGAAGCCGTTTCCACGGTCGCAGACGGAAAGCGTCACGTCGGCGTCGGTGACCGCAATCACGACCTCCAGGACATCGCTCCCGGGCGCGTGACGCCTCGAATTTTCCAGGAGATTGTGGAGTGCTCGGCCAACGAGGGGCCGGTCGAGCGCGAGAGTGACCTCCGTCTCTGGCGCGTCGAGTTCGACGATCGGCGGCATCTCCTCATCGGCGATCCGGTCGCGAACGAAAGCGACAAAAGCGGTCGGTTCGCGGCGGAGGTCCGAGAGCCCCATCCGCGCGCTTGCGAGCAAATCTCCAAGGATAGCGTCGACGCGAACGAGCTCCTTTTCCGCGGAAGCGAGCGGACCGTCGGCGGCATGATTCGACGAAGATGGCGAAGCGAGCTGCTCGCGGGCGACGGCGACGGCGACCTTTGCGCGGCCGAGCGGTGAGCGGAGTTCGTGGCTTACAGCGCCAAGCAATTCGCGCCCTTCGCGAACCTCATGGGCAATCCGTTCGGCCATGCGATCAAACGCGCCGGCGAGCGCTGCCGTCTCGGCCGACCCGGCATCGGCGGGGGCAATTCCGCTCCGCGACGAGAGATCGCCGGAGCCGAAACGGGCGGCCGCCTCGCCGATCTTCTCAAGCGGCGAAGCAATTTTTCGCGAAAGAAGCTGTGCAAATACAAGGAGTACCGCACCAAAGGAGACCATCGCTGGAAGCGGACCGAGGCCGAAGCGCTCCCCTTCCGGAAACCGAACGGCCCCGAGAAGCGTCGCGTCATCGAAGGGATCCTCCGCACGCGCGTCCCTCGGCCGGAGAATCGGAACGTAGCCGTAGCCATCCCCCGGCAGGAGGATCGGCCCCTGACGCTCGGGCCCCGAGGAGAACATGCGCCGCCAGGCACGCTCCTCTTTGGCCGTGGGCGGACGGAACTCGAGCCCCTTTGGCAAGTCGCCCGCACCGACAAATTCAAAAGCAATCCCCGCTGTTTCCGTCGCTTCAGCCAGCACCGCCTTTCGGGCGGACTCATCGCCGCGACTGAGGCGCCACGAGAGCTTTCGCACCAGCGCACGGTTTGGCAGATCGGCATGGTCCGTCGAAGAGAGCCGGTAGGCGACGACCCCGGCCGCCCCGGAGGCCACGCTCGCCGCGCAAAGCCAGGCGAAGAGCCGGGTGCGGAGCTTCACGAGGGGCGGGCAAGCAGGTAGCCAACGCCGCGAACCGTTCGCAAGAGCACAGGTTCCTTCGGGTCGTCTTCGATCTTCTGCCGGAGCTTCGATACGTGGACATCGAGCGCGCGATCGACGGACGGATCGTAGTTCGCGCCAGAACCGTAGAGTTCGCGGGCGAGCGTTTCGCGGGTCACCGGCTTGCCAGCGTGTTGGGCGAGCGCATGCAAGAGGCGGAATTCAAACGCGGTAAGCACAATCGTGACGCCGTTTTTTGCCGCGCGGAGCTCGGAAGCCTCAAGCGTGAGCGGGCCGACTTTGAGCGTCCCAGCGGGCCGATCGCCGCGGCGACGGAGGAGCGCCTGCATCCGGAGGAGGAGTTCCTTCGGGTGAAAGGGCTTGGCGAGGTAGTCGTCGGCACCGCGTTCGAGCCCCTCGATGCGGTCGAGTTCGTCGCCACGCGCGGTGAGCATGATCACCGGAACGTCACTGGTTTTGCGGAGTTCCACGAGGGCGGCGAAGCCGTCCTGGCCGGGGAGCATCACGTCGAGGAGCACCAAGCCGGCGATGGGCGCCTCGAGGGCAGCGCCGATGCGCGTTCCGTTCGTGACGTTCCGAAGCGCGAAGCCATGTGGGGTCAAGTACTCGGAAAGAAGCGGAAAAAGCGCTTCATCGTCGTCAACTAGGAGCACCGGAATCGTAGCGGTCATCGGTCCCTCGCACGGAGCACGGCGGCAAGATGGTGGCGGGCCCGGAGCGCGTAGTCGCCGCCCGGGTTGAGTTCGGTATAGCGGAGAAGCGCCTCCGCGGAATGCTCGTAGTCGTGGGCACGGTAGAGCGCGACACCGAGCGCGTAGTCGACGGGATAGGAGGGGTCGTCGGCGCGTACATCGGCAATTTTGGCAGCTCGAAAACGCTCCGACGAAACCTGTAAATCCTCTTCCGCCTTCAATTTTTCCGCGGGCGTTGCCGCGATTTTCTTTGCCAGCGCCAGGCGAACCATCGACGCACTTTCCGCGTGCGGCGTGCGTAGGTTGAGGCGATGCAGGAGGAGGCGCTCGGCGCGCGTTTCCGCGTATTTGGCCGTCAGTGCGTTGGCCGCGTCTGGGCGACGTCCGGGAGAGAGCAGCGGCGCGAGCCCGGTTTCCGTGTTCCACATGCGCTTAAAAAGAACCGCAAGTTCGCGATCTTCTGGAATCACGTAGCGATGGTCAGCGGCCGCGGGGGCAAACCAGCCGAAGGACGTCAGTTTGCGAACAAGAGGGGCGGCGAGACGACGGAGCGGTTCGGAGACAACGCCCGTCTGCCGGAGTACGCGAACTTCGCCGAGAAATTCCTGCAATTGAAGCGCCCGCAATGTGAGCATTGCTTCGAGACCCGCATCGGCCCCTTTGGCGTCCTGAATCCGTTTGATCTCGTCGGCGATGCCATCGACAGCGAGGTCAACCTCTCGAATGTTCGGCGTGTCGACGTCGAGTTGAACGTGGAGCGCCGCGAGCGCCGATCCCACGGCGCGGACGTCGGCATCGAGCCCCTTCGCCGCCTTCCCGGCGAGCGCGGCGTCGGCAGCAGCGACCGCGTCCAACTCGCGACGGTCGACAGGCGGCAGCGGGACGTCGTCGGGGGGTGTCCCGCGGGGGACAAGGAGCAGAAAAAGCAGCGAAGCGACCGTGAGAGGAACCAGCGCGAGCACCGGAGACTCCCGGCGCGCTCCCGAAAATAGGCCCATTTTGCCAGTCTTTCGGTCGCTACTCCCCGCCGAAGCGCTGTTTCCGATCCGCAATTTCATCAGCGACCATGGTACCATCAAAGGTTGCGATGCGTCCGTCAGTGCGCAGCGCAGGAACGCTTGCCGGCCTTCAAGCCCAAGCTTCCCCGCAGCAGGGCGCCAGGATGTGGCTCTGGCTGAGGTTTGCCTCGTCCCTCTCTACCCGCCAAGCCACGGAGCCTCCGAAACGTGCAAGAGCAACGTCGTTACCAGCGCGCCCCCCTTCACGCGAACATCACCGTCACCCACGATAGCCAAGCGATCGTCGGGACGAGCATGGACATTTCCGTCGGCGGAATGTTCATCCAGCTCGAAGAGGCGATCCCCTTCGGCGCGGAAATTCAGATCACGATGCCGTCGCCGATCGACGCGCAGGCCCTTCTGACGATGCCGGCCAAGGTCCGCTGGACGCGCGCCGGCGGCATGGGCATCCAGTTTGGGCTGCTCGGAGCCCTGGAAACCCACGCGATCGTTGAATTTTTGCGAGGAAAGATCGGGACCTGAGCCCACACCTCCCTTTCAGCGGAAGGTGAAGCGAACGGGGACGGTGATCGGATCGGCGGTTCGCACGGCGACGCCGTTCATCCGGTTCGCGACACACGCGTGGATGTCGGGGCGAAGCGGCGGGTAAAAACGCGTCGCTTTCAGCTTTCCATCGTCGGCAAATGCGAGGGTCGCCGTCGAGCTGACGGTGATCTGAACGGCGTCGGAAGCGGCGGGCCCCTTGCGGCTGCAAACGTCGACCGCATCGACGAGCGCTTTGCGCGCCTCTTTCGGGGTGACCGCGACGAACGCCAGCGGGTCTTCGGCGGGGGCGGTGACCACATCGCCGAGGTCGTCGAAGAGCTCGGGAGCGCGCACGCCGGTGGTGCGGACCGTCTTCTGTTCCGGGTGACCGACGGGGAACTCAATGTGGGCAGGGGCCGTAATTTCGGGACCTTCCACACGAGATTTGCCGGGCTCCCCGAGGGCGATGACGCCGTGGGAGAGGTCGATCGTGACTGTGTCGCCGATGCGCGCGACGCGGAGGTGAGTGCCATGAACGGCGACGCGGGTCCCCGCGACATCGACGGAGAACGCCTCCCCCTTCACGACTGGAGTGACCTCGGCTTCGACGGCGCCGGTCTCCAACGAGACGCGGAGCGCCTCCCGCCCCTCGAGGATGCTCGCGGTAGCGCCGGAACTAGCTGTATTTCCTTCAAGAAGCCAGCGAACTTTTCCTGGGCGAACGAAGCTTGCGCGGCGTGCGGCGGCGAGCGTCGTCCCTTCGCGGAGCTCGGCTCCGGCAACGGCATGCCCGCCGGAAATCGTAAGTCCTTCGCCAGCATGTGGCGCGACCGTCCCGACCGGCGCGTACACCGGTGGCGGCAAGACGACGACCGGCTGCTCGATCGGCTTCTTTCCGGCGACCAGGAAGAACGCTGCGGCAGCGGCAAATACCGTCGTTACGAGGGCCCCTACGCGCGTGCTTCGACGACGCGCAAACGGCACGACGGTGACCGGCGCGGGTGCAGGTGCAGCACTCGGTGCGGCGCCAATCTTGGCAAAAATAGCATCAAAATCATCGCGTTCACCGACGTCGGCCGTAGCGGACCGGAGGTCCTGGCTGAGCGCGGAAAGCGCGGCGGAGGGCGGCATTTCGAGATCCTCGGGAATGCGGTCTTCGTTCATTGTCCGCCTCCTTTCTTGGCTGGCGTGACGGTCGGAGTGGACTCCTCCCCATCGGCACCAGCGACAGCGTTCCCCGAAAACGAGCCTGCGTAGGAGGCTAGCTCCGGGTCGGTGGCCAGGAGCGCTTCGAGCTCCCGACGGGCGTAAAAGAGGCGAGTACGGACAGTAAGTACCGGCGCATCGACGATTTCGCCGATCTCCGCCGGAGAGAGACCTTCGAGGTCGTGAAGAACGAAGACGATACGCTTCTTCTCGCCAATCGTTTCGACCAAGCGCGCAAAGGCGCGGCGGCGGCGAAGCGAAGCCGCTTCTGCGTCAGGGAGCGGCCGATCGGCTTCGAAGTCGAGGGGCGTCTCCGCCCCTTCTGCCGGGCGACTCTTCTTGGCGCGACGGTGCATGAGCACCACGTTCACCGTCACCCGGTGGAGCCAGGTCGTGAATTTTGACTGGCCACGAAAGTCCCCAAGGGACCGAAACACTTGAACAAAAACGTCCTGAACGACGTCATCCACTTCCCGTGGAGATCCCAACATGCGGAAGACGAGGCGGGCGACCTGCTTGCGATGGGCGTCGTAGAGGGCGCGGAATGCGCTGCGATCCCCCCGTGATGCGCGAAGGACGACGTCGTCGACGCCCGCGCTCGGGCGCGCCTCGGTCTTGTCCCCGCTGGGCGGTGGCGTGGGTCGTTCCAAAGTCACGGGGTTGGAACCGGTATCTTCCGCGGCGTGGGAACGCAAGCACGCGCTGGGGACGAAGGGGCGCACGCGCACCCCGGAGGGCCGGTCTTCCACCGTCGGCACCAAGAGGGGCTGGAGAGCGAGTGCACTCATCACAAACCTCGATGCGCTGAGCCCGCAACTCATTCAGTGACCGTCGCGAAAATTGTCCCTTCGGTCAGCGGGCGAGGCGCCGCGACGCGCCGCGGAGGAGGTCCTTGACATCGAGGGCCACGAGGAGAATCACGACGGAAATGGCGAAGAGGAACATGCGCGCGCAACCTGCATGAAGCGGCTTCCGGCTACCAAATTCGCCGTGCGGAATTCCTGGAACCCTAGGTTTTTCCTCCGGCGCGCCGACAAAAAGAGAAACGCCCAGCTCGCTGCATTGTGCAGCCATCTGGGCGTTTCGTTCAGAAGCGGTGCTTCAGAAGAGGGTCTTGAGGTCGACGACCGGGAGCTTCTTCACTTCGAGGATCGAGTTGATCGCCTTGAGGATACGGGTCTTCATCGGGCCCGAGATCGTCCCGCCGGTCGTCGCGGCGTTGAGGGCGCGCTGCGTCACCGGACGGCCCGAGCGCGGCTTTTTCTTCTCGCCGGCGACTTCCTTCTTGGTCCGCTTCGCGAGGCGGATCGCGCGATCTTCAACCTGAAGGCTCTCGAGGGAGTGCGAAACCGCGAGGAGGCGGCGGGAGTCGATCTTCTTGTCCGCGAGGAAGGTGGCAAACTTGGTGGCGCTCATCGGGGCCGACCTAACGCGAAAGTGCTTCGGATGCAAGATGCACGTCGCGCGAGGGCGTACGCCGGAGTGTCGTCCCCGGAGAGGCCCTAGGTAGCTGCTCGGAATCTCCTTTTCGGAGTGCGACACGTCCTCGCGA
>DYPH01000068.1 GCA_020720045.1 Sorangium cellulosum
AGTTGGATCCGCCGTCAACGCGGCGGATCGATGCAACCCACGGGCGGTCTAGGGCGTTCAGCTCAGCCTAAACAGAGAGCTGACAAACGTCGAAGGGTGGACGAAAGGTTACGCGACAACGGGGCCGCAGGTGGAGGCGGTTGTGACCGGCAGGGCTCCGACGCCGACCGCTGCCCACCTCTACGTCTTGACCGCCTCCAACGGAGAACTCGCGCTCCGTGTTGATGGCGTCCAGGTGGACAAGAAGATCGGCTTCGTGGAGAACAGTTTCGTCGAAAACGGAAACTTGCCGCTCAACTTGGGGGCGTACTCGAGCACGACCAACGCTCAGTTCGGCTTTGTCGGGGCGATGGGAATGTTTGCACTCTACACGCGACCGTTGGCAGTGGCCGACATTGCAGCCGGCGAGACGGCGACGAAGGCGGCGTGGGGGATCCCCTGACGTTCAGTTCGTTACGAGGAGCGTGGGGCGACCGTTCTTCACCGTCGGTTTGACGGCGGCGACCCCCTCCTCGGCGGCGAACCCCTTGAGATCGTTCTTCTCTTCCATCCACTCGGAAAATCGGCGCCAGACGGCGATGGCGTCTTCGTCAGGGAGGGCGACACCATCGATCTCCACCGCGAGCGTCTTTGCCGGCTTTGCCGCAGTGTCGACGTCCGTTTCGGCGACGCGTGTCGGCGCCTCCACCTTTGGTGCCGGTCTTGGCGCGCTTCGCGTGGGGGCGGTCGTCGGCTTTTGCGCAGGCTTTTTGGCCGGCTTCGCCGAGTGAGCCGGCGGCGGCTTCGGCGCGCTTCGCTTCAACGTCGCGCCACCACCCATGGGCGGCTTCTTCGGGACTTCCGTGCTCATCAGAAGTTGAAGTGCTGGTAGATCGCAATCGAACAAAGCAGCCCGGCGTGGGGATCGAGGTCGTCGGCGACCTCGAGATCAAAAGCATCCCGAAAGGACTGCTTTCGCTTCACGGAAAACGCCGAGTTCCCGGCTGCGTCTTTGCAGGAAAATACGTTCCCCATGACGCCGCCATTTGCCGAATACACTTTTTCTCCGACCTCGAGCCGGAAGCGCTTCGTCAAAGAAAGTGCAGGAAAAACGAGCGCACAGAGGGTCTTCCCTGCGGGATCAAAGCAGTTGAACGTCGTTTGAAGGAAGTTTCCCTCCATGGTCGCGAGAACCTTTCCCGACTCGCCTTCAGGTCCAAAGAGCGCGAGCTTTGGCGTCGTCGTCATCACCTTTCCGGTCGCAACGTAGGAGAGCGTATCCCCCTCGCGGATCTCGTACTGAGGGGTAAGAGCGACCAGGCGTTGAACGACGTTAAAGGTAGGCATGCAGGCGACTCTCGACGTGGGGTGGGCGTTTCGCGGACGGAGCGAAGAATACGCGGCGGACTGTTTCCGTTCGATCAAAAAGACCGACTGCGGGAACGCCGCGGCTTTCAAAGAATTCGCAGCGGTCGCGAGGATACGCGGATTTCGTTCCGTAGGCACAATTTGCTAAGGCGCTCGCTGCCCTCATGTCGATCGCCTATTCCGCGGAAGTTGGAAACTACACGCTGTTCCTCGATGACAGCGGCGTTTGCGTTCGGGTCGACAGCTTTCGCGGTCGCGGGCCCGAGGAAGAGAGCGCGGAAGAGCGCTACCTCGGGGCGCAGTTTGTGGCCGCCCTCGACGTGACCGTCCCCGGCGGTCTCCTCGCGCTGCCGCAGGTCGGCGCGCAGCTGCTTCTCGGTCGTGTCACCGACGGCCGCATCGCGCTCCTCCGGACGCGGACGGTGACAAAATTCACTGATTTTACAACCGAAAACAGCACAGGACGGCGCCCGATCCCGCCACCGCCGCCGAGCGCTTCGCGCCTGCCGCCGCCCCGCCTTCCGTCGGCGCCTCCGCCGGTCCCTTCGGCAACGTTCCTCCCTACGGCAAATCGGAGCACGCGCGCGTCGGTGCCGCCCAATCCCTATGCAGCCTCGCGGCCGGCCACGGAGCCGCCGCCGGCGCCAGAAATTCGGGACTCAACGCCGCCGCCCCGCGGAGCTCCGAAGGCGGAAGATCCGCTACGATCGCAAGTATTTACGCTTGCTCAACTCGCCACGAAAGACGAGCGACGCCCCCTCGCGACGGCGCCGCCCCACAAACGGCCGACGATCGCGCCGCGGTCGGACCGCCCACCGCCCCGCCGCGAGGATGAGTAGGACGCGAAACCGTGACCGCCGAATCAGCTATTGCCTGAAGCGCGCGGTTTCGGATACCCGTAGAGGCGCATGTCTTGCGCCCCTCGTAGGGGCCGTCGAGCGGCGAGTTTTTGCGGCGTCGTTGCCGTTTTTGCCACGGAAGCAGTTCGAAGCGAGCCGAAGCCCGGCGCCCCCCTGATGGAAGAGTTCGACAGGACCGGTACCCGCTTCGCGGGAAAATGGCAGCTTGAACGGCTACTTGGCCGTGGCGGCATGGCGGAGGTCTATGCGGGCACCCACCGCAATGGCCACAAAGTCGCGCTGAAGATCTTGCTTCCGCGCGCCATGCGCAGCCCGGAGATCCTCGCGCGCTTTCAGCGCGAGGGGTACGTCGGGAACAAGATCAACCATCCTGGCGTCGTCAAAGTCCTCGACGACGGCGAGGACGAAAAGGGGGCGCCGTTCCTGGTGCTCGAACTCCTCGAAGGGGGAGCCCTCGACTCCTGGGTCGGGCGCGGCCAGCGGCTCGCAACGGGGCTGGCGCTTCGTGTGGCCATGCAGGTCGCCGAAGTCCTTGAAGCGGCCCACATGGTCGGCATCCTCCACCGCGACATCAAGCCGTCCAACATCGTCCTCCTCCCGGATGGGCAGGTAAAGATTCTCGATTTTGGCATTGCCCGCCTCGCGGAGACCGAAGGGGACGGCGAGCAGCTCACCACGGCGGGCGATATTTTGGGCTCGCCCGGGTACATGGCGCCTGAGCAGGTCACCGGAAACCGCGATGACACGGGCCCCTGGTCCGACCAATTCGCGCTTGGAATGACCGCAATTACGCTGCTTTCCGGGCGTAAACTTCGCGAATCGCCTTCGGCCGCGCTGCTGTTTGCGATGGTCGCCAACGAGGAGGTCAACGTCCCCTCGGCCCGCGACATGAACGTCTCCGAGGCGATCCGTGACGTCTTCGCACGCGCCGTCGCCTTCGACCCTTCCCAGCGCTTCCCCGACCTCAGCAGCTTTCGCCGCGCCCTCGCCGCCGCCGCCGGCAGCCAGTATGGTCGCCTCGGCACTGACGCCGCCCCTTCGCCAGAAGGCGTGGTCACTCAAGAGGATCCGACCCAGGACGAAGCGATGCGCAAGTCGCTCGCGCACGCCTTCGCCCTCGACGACCTCGACGAAGACGACGCCGCCACCCTGATGGCGCCCGCGAACTACATGCCCGGCGAACTCCCCGCCGGCTTCCGTTCTCCGATTTCGGCGCCGCCCCCGGCACCGTCCCCCAATGCGGGGCCGATGCTCCCGCGGAACGCGCCTCCGCCGCCAGCGCCCCCTTCCGGGCGCCTTCCGGGCATGCTCGCGCAACCTAAACCGATGAATTTCGAGGAGGCGCCGCCCCCGCGACCGCCGTCCCCGTCGTTCGCACAGGTGCCTCCGCCACCGGCGATGCGCCCCCCTCAGCGCACAGCCCCCGGCTCCGCGGAAGAGTGGAACCCGGTGTCAACGCGCGCCGCTGCGGCGCCGCCGGCGAAGCCGCTTTGGCCGTATTTCATCGCCGTCGGTGTGCTTGTCGTCGCGGCAGCAGCGGTCCTCGGGTTCGCCCTCCGCTGACCTACCCGCTGGCAAGGCGAAGGAAAAGAAATGCCCGTCCCTGCACCCGCAGGTGGCGGGCAAGCTTTTTTATTTGCTTCATTTTTTATGGATGCTTCCGCGACACGCATTTTTTTCTTTGCGCGTCTCCGATCGGCGTGTAGACGGAACGGAGACGTCTCCACGGCGTCTCTAACATCCTGGTAGGAGTCTCCCGATGCTTCGTCGCCTCTTCCCTGTTCTCGTCGCCCTCCCCCTCGCCGCTGGCTCCGTTGGGTGCGCCCAAGGGAGTGCCGGGGACGATTTTTCGACCAACGCCGATTTCGAAGCCGACGAGCTTCGCGTCGGGGAATCGTGCTCGCCGAGCCGCGCGGTCGGGGTCGTTTCGAAGAAGCGCAAGGCGTTCCTCGACACCATCGCCTACGCGGAAGGTACGCGGAATGCGGGCGGCGCGGATGGCTACAACGTCCTGTATTCCTTCAAACTTATTTCGGACTGCTCCAGCCATCCGAACAAGACCATCTGCGCGGGGAACTACTGCTCGACGGCGGCGGGGCGCTACCAGTTCCTCACGCGAACCTGGAAGGGGCTCCGCCTGCCGACGTTCAAGCCGGAAAACCAGGAACGCGGCGCGATGAAGCTCCTGTCCGCGCGAAGCATCACGCTCCCGGAGACGCGGACGATGACGGCGACCGAGTTCAAAAACGCCATGGATAAGGCCTCCTACGAGTGGGCCTCGCTCCCGCCGGGCCGCTACGGGCAGCCGCAGAGGAGCCTCAGCTCGCTGCGCACGGTCTACTGCAACGCCGCTGGCGGCTGCTGAAGCGGACCTTCGCGTGGTTCGAAACGGACGTGCCTACGCCGGGATCGCGATTTTTGTCGCGTTTCTCGGCGTTTTTGCCTGGAGAACTCAGACGGCGCCAAACGCGCGCACGCCGGCGCCTCGTGCGCCTGCGAGCGAGGAGGTGACGGTTGCCCCAAAAGAACCGCCGACGCCGCCTTCCGCAATAAGCAACGATTTTGGTACGTTACCGAGTACAGACGCGGCGGCGACCGTCGATGCCGGCGACGACGACGAGAACCCCTTCGCCGACCAGGAGGCGCTGAAGCAGGCGCTGGCCCAAGAGGGACTTGGCGCCCTTCCGAAGCTTCTCGCCGTCGATGTCGCGAAGGACGGCTACGCAGCCGCGGTTGCCATTGAGGGGCTCGGTGCGCTCGCGGCCGAAGCAACTCCTGGAGATCGTGCCAAAATTCGGGGGCGCCTCACGGAGATTTTGCGCAGCGAAGAGAAGCGGTCCGGCGGCGCCGACAATCGTGGGGCGGCCGGGAATGCATCGATGGCGATCGATGCGCTCCTCGCCGTCGGCGATGGGGACGCCGCGAAAGCACTCGCGAAAGAGCTCGCCGACCCGGCGATCCCGATTCATCACGGAACGACGATCGTCCTCGGCCTGACGAAGCTCAACGCCGCGGAAGCGCTCCCGGAGATTCGAGATTTTGCCAAGCGGGTCGGCAACGAACGGGCCGACGACGACTTCGAAAAGCAGGTCCTCGCCGAGGCGACCGAGGCTTGCGACAAGGCGATCGCAGCCTTCGCGAAGTAGCTGCTCGGAACCGCCGGAGGCGGTGAGGAAACGGCGCGCACACACGGAGCTGCGCGTCCGCCCGGAACCGCCGGAGGCGGTGAGGAAACGGCGAGCACGGATGCAGATGCGCGTCCGCCCGGAACCGCCGTAGGCGGTGAGGAAACGGCGAGCACGGATGCAGATGCTCGTCCGCCCGGAACCGCCGTAGGCGGTGAGGAAACGGCGAGCACGGATGCAGATGCTCGTCCGCCCGGAACCGCCGTAGGCGGTGAGGAAACGGCGAGCACGGATGCAGATGCGCGTCCGCCCGGAACCGCCGTAGGCGGTGAGGAAACGGCGAGCATGGATGCAGACGTGGATCCCGACGGCGACGCGACCCTCGTTGGTACCTTCGCCGACTTCGCCGCCGACGCCTATGGAAGTGGGCCCGCCGTCCCTCGCGACGCCGCCCCCACCAAATGTGATGGCGCTTTTCAACCGCACGCTCCGGTCCCCGCGCCGCTGATCGTCGCTCGGCCCAGCCTCTTCGCGCGGTTCCTTGGGTGGATCCGGAGCATCTTTTGAGAATCTACCAACGTTTTTCGCTATTTGTGGCGCTACTGGTGCTGGGCGGCTGCCGGAGAAAGCTCGACGGCGTCGGCGGGTGGGCCGCGTCGCAGACGAACACCTGCGCGATCACCGGCGGCAAGATCGTCTGCTGGGGCTCCGATTTCGGAAAAAGCTCCGCGGTGCCCCTCGCCGGCGTCGAGGACGCAGTCGAGATCGCGAACGACAACAGCACGTTCTACTGGCGCACCGGCGCCGGTGCCGTGTTCGCATTTTCAAGCAATTTCATAAATTTAGAGGCGGGCATCGATCCTCGTCGCGGCAAGGTCGCGATCGTCCCGATCGTCGGTTCGGGCGCCTACGGGCTGGCCGAAAACGGGGTGTATTTGGTTGCCACGGAGACGACGAACGAACGCCGCCGCTTCGCCCTCTTGCCAGCACCGCCCGCGCGTCCGACGGTGACCCACTTCGACCCGATTCCGCTCGCCGCAGGGCCACGGAGCCGACCGCGAGCGGTCGGGGACGGCTATTTGCGCGACGGCGAGCTCGCCATGCCCGACGTGAGGATCGCCCACGGGCCCGACCGTTCGCGACCGTCAACGGATCCCGTGACGGAAGGGTCGCGAGAGACGGCGGGCCCACTTCGACACGGGCCCGACCGCGTCCTCGCAGGGCGCTTCGTCGACCGCACCGGCGTCAACAGCCACACGCATTTTGTGTCCGACGAAACGGGCACGGTGTTCGCCTTCCAAGGTCGCAACGCCGGGGAGCACATTCTCCGCGAAATCTCCGAACTTAAAGGGGCCACGTCGGTCGTCGACACGGGAGATCTTCGGTGTGCGGTGTTCGCCGGGGAGCTGCGCTGCTCCGGGAATCGACGCGCCCTCGGCGGAGCGACCGCCGACGGAGAAGCGACCTGGAAGCTCGTCGCGCTCCCCTTCGACGAGCCGATTCGCGAAGTCGGCGTCGGTGTCGGCTGGGTCGGTGGCGGCTACCCGAATGGGGTCACACGTCCCGACTCCAGCAAGAAGAGTTTGGAAGTTTCAGGGTTTGTGGTGGCGATCACCGCGAGCGGCGCTTTCTATCAATGGGGCGACAGCGACTACGGCGCCCTGAACGGCAACCAGGGCTTCGTCAAGGAGCCGATGCTCGTGAAGCTCCGGCGCTTCTGACCGGCGCACCACAAACACGAAAACACGAAAACGCCCTCGAGTTCCAGGGAACCGGAGGGCGCTTTCGTTTCGGGTTCGTCGCGGTCAGTCTTTGAGGGACTCGGCGCCGGAGACGATTTCCATGAGCTCCTTCGTGATGCCGGCCTGACGGGCGCGGTTGTACACGAGGGTGAGTTTGCCAATCATTTCCTTGGCGTTACGCGTCGCCGAGTCCATCGCGCTCATACGGGCGCCGAGCTCGGAGGCGTTCGACTCAAGAAGCGCGCGGTAGACGGTGATGTCGACGTACATCGGCACCAGGTGCTCGAGGAGCTCCTTCTTGCCCGGCTCGAAGAGGTACTCGACCTTCGTGCCTTCCTCGCCCTTCGGGGCCTCGTGATGACGGCCTTTGTTCGTCAGCGGCAGGAGCTGCTCGACGGTCGGCTTCTGGGTCATCGCGCTCTTGAACTCGTTGTAAACGAGATAGATCGCGTCGTACTCGCCCCCCAGGTAGCTCTCAACGAGCCAGTCGGTGACGACCTTGACCTTCTGGAGGTCGAGCCCGTCGTAGACGCGCAGGAAGTCGTGGGCGATGTGCCCCTTTCGGCGGGCGATGTAGTCGCGCCCCTTCTTGCCGACGGTCGCGAAGTGGACGGTCGCGCTGTGGGTCTCTTCGAGATCCTTCCAGGCGCGCTCGGCGGTCTTCGAGATGCTGGCGTTGAAGCCGCCGCAGAGGCCGCGGTCCGACGAGAGCAGAAGGAAGAGCGCCTTACGGATGGGGCGCTTGACGAGCAGGGGGTGAAGTTCCTTCCCCTTTTCGCCGACATGGGCCGCCTGCTCGCCGGCTGCCTGCCCTTCCTCGTTGGCCGAGGTGTGCTCTTCGATCAGGTCGGCGGCCACGTCGTGGACGATGTCCGAGGTCTTGATCGCGTAGGGGCGGAGCTGGGTAATCTTCTGCTGGGCGCGATTGAGGCGCGCACCGGCGACCATCTTCATCGCACGCGTGATCTTCTGCGTGGATTTGACGGAGCCGATCCGCTTCCGGATCGTCTTGAGCGACGGCATGAATCAGCCCCCCTTGCCGAAGGCGGTGCCGAACTCCTTCAGCGCCTCCTTCAGCTTGTCTTCGACGGGCTTCAAGTCCTTGGCTTCCTTGATCTTCGTGAAGATTTCCGGGTGCTTGGACTCGATGAACGCAAAGAGCTGGGTCTCGTAGGCGCCGAGCGTCGACTGGGCGAGGGTGTCGAGGTAGCCCTTCGTGCCGGCGTAGACGATGACGACCTGCTTCTCGAACGGGAGCGGCTTGAACTGCCCCTGCTTGAGGATCTCGACGAGGCGGACGCCACGGTCGAGCATGTCGCGGGTGACCTTGTCGAGGTCGGAGGCGAACTGGGAGAAGGCGGCCTTCTCACGGTACTGGGCAAGGTCGAGCTTGAGCGTACCGGCGACCGACTTCATCGCCTTCGTCTGGGCCGCACCACCGACGCGGGAGACCGAGATACCGACGTTGATCGCCGGACGGACGCCCGAGTAGAAGAGGTCGGTTTCGAGGAAGATCTGGCCGTCGGTGATCGAGATGACGTTCGTCGGGATGTAGGCCGAGACGTCGCCGGCCTGCGTCTCGATGATCGGGAGCGCGGTGAGCGAGCCGCCCGATTCCGGGTTCTTGACGATCTCGAAGCCGTCCCCCTTCGCCTTGAGCTCGGTCTTGGCGGTGCCGTGACCCTGCTCACCGACGTGGACCTTCGCGTCGCCGCGATCGGCCCACTTCTTCCCCTTTTCGAGGACGACCAGCTCGTCGGCCATCTTCGCAGCGCGCTCGAGGAGGCGGCTGTGGATGTAGAAGACGTCGCCCGGGTAGGCCTCGCGGCCCGGCGGGCGGCGGAGGAGGAGCGAGAGCTGGCGGTAGGCAACGGCCTGCTTGGAGAGGTCGTCGTAGATGCAGAGGGCGTGGCGGCCCGAGTCGCGGAAGTACTCGCCCATGGTCACGCCGGTGTACGGCGCGATGTACTGGAGCGGGGCCGACTCGCTGGCGCCGGCGACGATGATCGTCGTGAAGTCCATGGCGCCGTGCTCGGTGAGCTTCGACACAACGGCGGCGACCGTCGACTGCTTCTGGCCGATGGCGACGTAGAAGCAGTGAACGCCCTGCCCCTTCTGGTTGATGATCGCGTCGAGGGCGACGGCGGTCTTGCCGACCTGGCGGTCGCCGATGATGAGCTCACGCTGGCCACGGCCGATCGGGACCATGGCGTCGATCGCCTTGATGCCGGTCTGGAGCGGCTCTTTGACCGGCTGGCGCTGGAGGATGCCCGGCGCCTTGATTTCCACGCGGCGCTTGTGGGGGCTCTCGATGGGGCCCTTGCCGTCGATCGGGAGACCGAGGGCGTTGACGACGCGGCCCATGAGCGCCTCGCCGACGGGGACGTCGAGGATGCGGCCGGTGCGCTTGACTTCGGCCCCTTCCTTGACGCCGGTCGCGTCGCCGAAGATGGCGGCGCCGACGTTGTCGGTTTCGAGGTTGAGGACGAGGCCCATCAGGCCGCCCGGGAACTCAAGAAGCTCGCCGGCCATGGCCCCTTCGAGGCCGTAGACGCGGGCGATACCGTCGCCGACCGAGAGGACCGTCCCGGTCTCGTTGGTGAGGGCGGCCTTCTCGTAGTTCTGGATCTGCTTCTTGATGATCTGGGAGATCTCTTCGGCGCGAAGCTGCATGGCGGACCTTGTACTCGGGTGTTTACGACGCGGGGGCGAAAGCGCTGCGTCGGAAGATCAGGAAGATTGTTGAAAGAAAAGGCGCGCCCGAAGGAAGGGGCGGCCGCGGGGCGACGGAGCCGCCCGATTTAACTGGTGAGGAGGGCGCCCTTGAGCGACTGGAGGCGCGTACGGAGAGAGCCGTCGAAGACGGTGTCGCCGATGCGGGCCACGACGCCGGCGAGGAGCGATTTGTCCTGCTTGATGTCGAGGGTCACCTTCTTGCCGGTGACGCGCTCAAGCTCGGCGCGGAGCTTGGCCTGGTAGTCGTCGGAGAGGGGGCCGGCGGTGAGGACTTCCGCGCGGACGAGCCCCTTCTTCGCGTAGGCGAGTTCCTGCATGCAGGCGTCGATGACCGGGAGCGCGTCGAGGCGGCGGCGATCGGTGAGGAAGAGGGCGGCATTCTTCGAAAGCGGGCTGATGCCAAGCTTTTCGCCGATTTCGCGGACGATCGCCTTCTTGGCGTCGTAGGCGACGAGCGGGTTCGCGATGGCCTGGCGGAACTCGTCGCTGGTGCTCCAGGCGGCGGCGAGGGCGTGGAAATCGGCGACGATTTTGTCGCCGGTGCCGCTCTCCTGGCCGAGTTCAAAGATCGCTTTGGCGTAGCGGCGTCCGATGGCGGTCGAGATCACGCGGCACCTCCTTGGGTGGCGAGAACCGGCTTCTTCGAGAGCTCGGCAAGGAATTCGTTGGCGAGACGGGTGTGGTCTTCCGCGGTGAGCTTGCTCGCGAGGAGCGCCTCGGCCTCGGTGACGGCCCCTTCCACCGCTTCGCGGGTGAGGTCGAGCTTGAGCTGCTTGGTCTCCTGCTCGACGCGGAAATCGGCGTCGCGGCGCATGCGGACCGCCTTCTCCTCGGCCTCTTTGACGATGCGGTCCTTCTCGGCCTTACCGGCCTCGACGAGGGACGCCTTCGTGGTGGCGAGGTCCTCTTCGAGGTTGTCGAGGGACGCCTGGTACTTCTGGGCGCGCTCCTGGGCGGCCGCCTTCATCTTGGCCGCCTCTTCGATTTCCTTGGCGACGGCGGCGCGACGCGCCTTGAGCGCTTCGGCGACCGGCTTCTTGCCGAAGGTAACGGCGATGCCGATGAGGATCGCGAAGTTGATCAGCGCCGCCGCGAACGGGGGCTGCTCTTTGTTCGAGAAATCGGCCCAGTTGATGTCGCCGGGGCCGTGGTGGCCCCCTTCGTGACCGCCATGCTCACCGCCGGCAGCCCCTTCGTGGCCACCGGAAGCGCCGTGGGGGCTCGGTTCGCCGGGCTCGTGGAGCATCGGCGGAGTCACCTGCTCGCGCCTCACGTCGCCATGCGGCGATCCGCCGTGCTGGGCGAGGGCCGGCGCGGCGATGAGGACCGGGGCCGCCGCGAGGGCGAAGGTCGCAAAAAGCTTAGAAAAGCGGCTCATTTCAGATCTCCCGTCCGAGGACGCGGGACGCGAGCTCGCGCCCAATCAGCTTGCTCTCGGGGACGAGGGCGGCGCGGGCGATTTCGGCCTCACGGCTCGCAGCGGCGCGCCCCTCTTCGAGGGTTTTGTCGGTTTCCGTGCGGACTTTGGCGAGGATTTCCCCCTCCGCCTTCGTCCCCTCGGCGCGGAGCTTGTCCCGCTCCGCGTTGGCAGCGGCGCGCGCCTTCGCCATCTCGGACTCGTACTTCGCGAGCGCCTCAGCCGACTCCTGGTCGAGCTTGCTCCCTTCCGCCTTGGCCCCGTCGGTCCGCTTCTCGCGCTCCTCAAAGAGGCGGAGCATCGGATCGAAGAGCACCGGCTTCAGGACCAACAAAAGGACCACGAACAGGGCGACCTGGCCGAACACCGTCGGGTCGAGGTCGATGTCCACGGCGCCTCCCGAGCTCTTGCCACCGAGGAGGAAGAGCGAGCGGGTCGCATCGAAAAGGGGGTCGGACATAGGATTTTTGCTGGCGAAAGGGGTGAGCCGAGGCCACCGATTGCGACGGGCCGGTCCATGCACGCCGACCCGCAAAATTGCAGGGAAGGATGGCTTGCAGGACCGCCATTCGCGCGCGGCCTTATCACTCTCCTTGCGCCATCACAAGACTCCGGGGAGCAATGTTGATGCAGTGCGTTTCCGCGAAAAAACTGCGCCCGAAGCGGCTTCGCCCCGGGCGCTCACCCCCGATTTCGCGGGCGTTTTTCTGGAGTGCTACTTCCCAGCAAGGTGCGTGCAAGCCGGCTCGTCGTGGAGGGTGCACGCTTTTTGGTAGAGGGACGCGGAGGTCGGCTCGTCGCTCGGCGGCGCGATGTTGCGCTTCTTGCGGTCCTGTTCGATGTCTTCGGTGATCCGCCCGAGGATCCGGCACGACTCGGCGTGGTTCGCCGCGCAGGCCCGCGTGAACGACTCCCGGGCGAGCGGCATGAGGGAGGCGTGCTCGTCGCTTGCCTCTTCGTAGTGGGCGGTGAGGTCGTCGGTCGATCCGGAGACCTTCTCCACCTTCCAGCCCCCCGCGTAGTGGACGTCGACCCCTTTCAGGGCCGCCTTGTAACAGTCGAGGGCGCGCTCGATGTGTTCGCAGCGGTACTTGCAGAGTTCGGCGGTGTCGCACTCCCCATCGGGGATCGCCATCATCTCGGCGCGGTCTTTCTCTTCGCGCTCTTCGCGGGCGGTGTCGTTCGGAAAGAGGATGTGGTTGACCGTCCCGCAGCCGGCGACCGCCGGGAGCGCAGCAAACGCAGCAAACGCCGCGAGCGCGTAGGTGACGGGGACGAGGACGCGGGCACGACGGGGGGAGTTGTTCACGCCCCGAGAGCTAGCCCGCGACCGGGAGAACCACACCTCAAAGGAAGTAAAAACGAGAGTTTAGAATCCAGTGTCAGCACTCCGTCCCCGGCTTGGGCCTAGGGACGCTGGGCGCACTTCTTCGTCAGGTAATCGAGGGCGACCTGCACAAAGGCCTCAAGGGCGCCGCTTCGGGGCGTCGCCGCGAGCGCCAGCAGCTTCCGCGGGTCGGCACCACGCGCGAGTTGCCGGCCGAGGCTCTCCTGAACTTCGGCCCGATTGCGCATCAGTGTCCGCGCATTCAGGTGGAGGTTGTCGATCATCGCCTGCGCGTCGCGCCGCTGGGCCTCGCTGAGCGTTTCGGTCACCTTGATCTCGCCGGTCTTCGTGTAGCGAAAGTGGGACTCGAGCTTCACCACGATGCACGGGTGGAGCGGCAACGGTTTGGCGCCGCGGTATTTGTCGCAGTGGTCGTCCCCGTTGGACGTGCCTTTGCAGCTCCCGAGGAGGTTCTCCCAGACGAAGGTCTTCGAAGCGTCGACCGACCGAGCCGCGAAGTGCTCGATGGTCATGGTGCTTTCGGCGAGCTTCGCGAACGCTTCGTCGGTGTCGGTGTCGGGGCCGGTGCTCGGGCCGATCCGCGATTGGCCACGGGGAGTCGCGCGTGGAGCTGCGCGAGCAGCTCTGGAGGGACCAGCAGGGCTTGTGCGCCTACTGACGGAGCTCCAGTCGGCGCCCGGCGTTTCCCGGTAGCTCTTGAGGCAGCTCGGTTCAGGCTTCGTCTTTCGTAGCGTCCGCATCGCCGTCCCCCTCGGCAAACTTCAGGTCCCAGCGGGCCGCCACCACCGCCGCATCGTTCTCCCCAAGTTGGATCGCCAGCGCCGCGAGACGCCCCCGTGCCTCGGCGAAGTTCCCGGCGTCGATGGCTTCGCCAACGGCGTCGATCGCCTGGCGGGTCGCCTCGGGCCGCGCCGGCACATCGAGCCGATCGAGGACGCCGTTCGCGTCTTGGCCATGAAGGTGGGGGAGCGGACGCCACCCGTCGGGCAGCTTCGGATCGAGTTCAAGGACCGAGCCGGCCGGCGCAGCGGCGATGAGGATCGGCGCGTGGGTCGTGACGATAAACTGGAGCTTCGGGAAGGCCTTCTGAAGGTTCGCGAGCACCGTCGCCTGCCAGGCCGGGTGGAGGTGAAGATCGAGTTCGTCGATCAGCACGACGCCGGGCGTCTGTGCGGCAGCGTCCTCCCCGAAATGGGGATTGAGCGTGTAGGCCCGCCAGAAGAGATCGGTCGCAAGGAGAAACAGCGAACGCTGGCCGTCGGAGAGGTGGGAAATCGGTCCCCCTGTTTCGTGCTTGCCGATTGCAAGCATGGGCTCCTCGAAGTGCGGGCCCCAGTAGGCGATGGCGCTATCTTCAAACAGACTAGAGAGCGGATCTCCGAGACCTACGATGCCTGGCGGAGGGCCCTTTTGTGCCAAGACTCCGGCGGTCTCTCGGCGCAACCAATCGGAGAATCGGTGAGGATCATTCGCCGACTCAAGCGCCGCCAAGTAGCCGGCGGTTCGCGACAGCGGGCCCTTTTCGAAGGTGCGACCTTTGCGCTTGGAGAGCCAAAGGCGCCCCGTTGCGTAGTGGGCGACCAGCGGCAGCGTCGTGGACGCGTCGGTGAGAGTTTTCTCCGCGGTCGTTGCTGCGGCAAAGAGGTCCTTGCCGGTCGTCCTGGTTCGACCGCGCACGTTCGCCAGGGACCTGCTCCACGCCATTTCCTCTCCGCCAGCCAGGACCGCGGTCGCCGCGACGCTCACCGGCCAAGCGCGTTCAAACCCGACGAGGCGTGCGTCTTCCTTGACGATCGGGCGGAGGTCGGCGGCGGCGACGTCGCGAAAACCGCTCAACCAGCCGCCGAGCGCGATCGCGATCCCATCGACGACCGTGCTCTTCCCGGAGCCGTTCCGGCCGACGAGCACCGTCGGTCCGGCCGCGGGGAACGTCAGCGCGAACTTCTCGAAGCCGCGGAAGTTTTCAAAGGTCAGGCTGGTGAGGCGCATGGGGCGGCGGGGTTTTCTCACAACCGCGGGGAAAGCGCACGCGCTCACCCCCGTCGGCGGCGGGTGATGGCGAGGGCGAGGAGGGCGATCGCGCTTGCGACGGCCCCCTTCGGGGCGCGGCCGGGGGCGTAGGCGCAGTGGGCGTCTTCGCGGGGATCGGCGGCGGCGGGCGCGGCGGGGGGACCGGCGTCGCGGGGGGCTCCGGCATCAAGGGGCCCCGCCGGGCAGGTCACCTTTTCGGGGCCGACGCGCTTGTCCTTGCAGTGGACGCCGATCCTCCGGTTCCCGTCGGCGGGATCGGGGAGGCACGCGTCGCCATCCGGCTGATCGGCACAGAGATTCGGGCAGACGAGCTTCGGCGTGCCGTCGCCAGCGACGCTGCAGGCGGTCCCCGAGGGGCACTGGAACCCGGCGCCCGACTTCCCGCCGACGCACTGGACTGCACTGAAGGCGCCGTCGTTCCTGCAGTAAAAGCCGTCGGCGTGCCCTTCGCAGAGGGTCGCCGGGAGGCCGCCTTCGGGGAGCGTCGCGGCGCCGGTGCAGCCGGTGCGGAAGGTCTTCTGGTCCTTGGCGCGGACGAGGCCGACCGCCCCCCACGCGCACAAAAGCGCCTTCTTGGCCCGCGGCGTCGTTGCGGCGTCGATCAGCTTTCCGGCGGTCTCCAGGAGGGTCTTCGGCAGGCGGGCGCTGAGAGCCTTCGGGGCGAGGAAGGCGGCGGCGTAGGTCTGGCTCATTTCCTCCCAGGTCGCCGGTTCGGGGACGCTCGCGCCGGTCTCCGGTTCGCTCCCCCCTTGCACGGCGAGCGCGAACGCGTGGTTGCCGATGCCCGAGTTCGAATGGGCGCCGGCGTTGTCCTCCCAGAGGACCTTGTTCCCGGCGGTCGGTGTCCCCTGGTAGGCCTCCCCCATCCAGCGCGGCTGCCCAGCGACCCCCTCATGCGGGTTCGCGAAATCCCGCAGCGGACGCCCGCCGTCGAAGTTCGCCACCACCGCGAGCGGGGCGTCCGGCGTCTGTTCGTGGTTGTAGATCACGGCGAAGGCGTCGGCGACGTGCTCGGCGACGGTCCACGTCTGCGGAAGCACCTCGTCGGCCTTGTGCGTCTCTTTCGGGTCGTAGGGCGCGAGCGGGGTGACGGTGAGCGCGTGGGCGAACTCGTGGACGAGGGTGTCGCGCGTGACGAACCATTTCGATGCCGCCAACCCCCGCTGGACGGGAGCCCGATTCTCCCAGGATTGGGATGGGATCGGCTTCAACATGCACGGCGGGCGGATCCCAAAGACCTGCACCTTCGCGTTCCACATCGAGCCGTTGCAGCCGTTGTCGAAGAGGCAGACCATGATCGGAGCGCCGGCGCCGTTGAACGAGTTCGTCTTGTATTTCTTGTGGAACCACCCCTCCGCTTCGATGAGGTTCGGGTAGGCGTCGACCATCCCCTTCGCGTGTTCGGCGGTCAACAAGGTGGTGGGGAGCCCGCTCGGGTCCGACGGCGGCGGATCGCTCGTCACCACCATGCCATTGAGCTGGGTGCCGAAGAGGTCGCCGACCCAGTTCCACTCGTCGCCGGGGGTCGCCCGCGCCTCCTCCTCGGTCAGGGAGCGGCAACGATTGACGGTGAAGCGCGGCGTGCGTGCGTCGTAGCCGGCGATGCCCGGGAGCGGAAAATTCGGCTTCGTGCGGAGGAAAAACCGGCCGCCGTCTTCATCGACCGGGAAGCTGCGCGTCCCCTCGACGGGCGGCGAGCCGACCTTCGTCACGCCGACGGCGGTACCAACCTGCATCACGTCGGCGTCGGTGAACCCCTCGAAGCTCGCGACGCCGGTGCGCGCGTTGACGCGGACTTGGGCGGGCCCTTTTGCGGTCGTCCCGTCGATCGCGTAGCGGAGCCCGTAGGTCGTTGTTCCGTCGATTTGCTCGACGACGAGCTCGGCGTCGCCGACCGGCCCAAAGGAGTCGCCGTCGGGGGTCGTCACCTGCGCCGCGGCGGCGATCGCTTGTGCCGGGGTGATCGTCGCCGGCGGGAGCGGCCCATCGATGGCCCGGAGGGAGCCGATGACGGCGCGCAGCGAGCCGTCTTTGGCGATGCGAACGAGCAGGTCGGTCTCCAGCACGCGCCCGCCGGAGACGACCTGGCGGAAGGAGACGTCGGTCGTGCCGTCGGCGGCGACCTCCGTGCCGTTCAGAACGAGCGTCGCCGGATCGCGCACGCCAAAGAGCGCCGGGTGGGCGACGATCAGGTCGCGGGCGAAGGCGACGAAATCGCCGGTCGCGAAGACCGGGTCGGCGTCGGGGCCGGGGAGCGCCACTTCGACGAGGCCGGTCTGGTCGCCGCGGAGGAGCATCCACGTGTCGTCTTCAAAGGGCTCGGCGGCGACGGTCGGGCGCGCCGGAGCGCTGCACGCGGGGAGCGAAGCGCCGAGGAGCAGCGCGAGCGAGGGGGCGAGGACAGCCAGGAGCGCGGGGGTGCGTTTCATCGGCCCCCGGTCGGCCGCAACGCCGGTTCTGTTGCGGAAAATCGACGGGGGCCCGTCCGTTCGCGAACGCCAGCGAATTTGCTGGCAGCGGCGTCGCGAGAGACGGCGGGCCCTCTTCCACAGGGGCGCGCGAAGAAGTTCTCGGATCCGGCGCTTCGCCGGGACGAGACCAACAAGGTCACGGACACGGCAGCTGCGGCTCGCCGTAGGTCCCGAGCATGGTGAATTCCGTCGAGCCGGCGAAGCTTGCCTCCCCCGTTCGCGCGTTCACCCGGGCGGCGGCGGCCCCGTCGGCGGTGGCGCCGTCGACGTTGTAGTTGAGGATGTACTCGGTGCTCCCCTCCTGCTCGACCACAAGCTCGGCAGAGACGGGGTAGAACTTCCCGCAGGTTTTTGTTTTTACCGCGCGGGCGAGGACGAGCGCCTGCTCGGCGGTGATCGTCGCCGGGGGGACCCGCCGGATCGCCCGGAGGGAGCCGTTCACCGCGCGCAGCGTGCGGTTCTTCGCGATGCGGACGGTGATCCCGGTTTCGAGCACCCGCCCACCGGCAACAAACTGCGTAAAGGTGACGTCGGTCGTGCCATCGTCGGCGACGTCGGGGGTCCCGTCGAGCACGAGTTGGGAGGGGTCGCGGATGCCGAACAGGTCGGGCCGGCTCAGGAGGAGCCTGCGCGAATAGCTCACGAAGTCGCCGCGGACGGCGACGTAGCCGGCATCGGGCCCCGGGAGCGCCGATTCGACCAAGCCGGTCTGTTCGCCGCGGAGGAGCATCCAGGTCCTCTCGTCAAAGGCCCACCCCGGCCTCTTGGACGCGGCGGTCGGCTCCGGCGGCGGCGGCGGAGGCGGCTCCGAGGCGCGAAAGACCATCGCGCGGACTCTCCAGTCGAGGTCGTTCGTTCCGGGGGCGCGGAGCGCAAAGGCAACCTTCTTCGCCGGCGTCCCGGCGGGCGTATACGCGCACGAGACCACCAGCACCGCCAACGGGGCAAACGGGGAGAGCCATTTCATGCCACCCCGTCGGCCACGGAGGCGATCTTGTTCCCGGAAATCGGCACGTCAGCGCTACGCGAAGAGATCGAGGGCCGTCCGCGCTTCCGGCGAGAGGAACCCTCGATTCTCCAGGTGCTGGACCGTGGCGAGGACGCTGAGCGACGATCGGGCGGCGAGCGCGCGGGCATCGCCGAGCCCGAACGGGCCGTTTTGGGTCGCTGCGCGCGCGGCGCCGTCGGGGAGGAGGAGCATGGCGGCGAAGGCCCGCGCACGGGCGGCGGCCGGGGAGCTTTCGGCAGCGCCGTCGATCGCGAGCCCGTCCCCATCCAGCAAGAGGTGTCCGAGGGCGGTCGCATACCGGAACGGAGCCGCCCCGGAACTCGCGTCTACCGCGATCGCGCCGCCGCGCGCGTCGGAACGCCGGGCGATCAGCGTGAGCCCGCCCGCGGCGAGCGGCCGGACATCAACCTGCTCTTCACGCAGCCACGCGGCGAGCGGAGGCGCCGGCTCGTCCCCCCAGGCGAGTTCCTCGCGGACCTCCTCGGCGGCGTCGTACCCCGCTTTCCACGGGCGCACGCGGGCCGGCCGCGACGGGCGGACCAGGGCGCGGAGCCGCTCGGACATCGGACGGTCGGGCAGGCGTGCCGCCTCAAGGACGACGCGAACCTCCTCCGGCGACCGCGCCCGTGCGCGCGCGAGGACGCGTGTGGTCTCTGTGTGGGGGAAGTAGAGCCCGTTGCAGGTCGCGAAATCGGCGGCGAGCGCCGAGCGCTGTCTCGGATCGAGGGCGGCGAAGGTCTCCGCCGGGAGGAGCCACCGCCACCCGGGTTCGCTCACGTCGCGAACCAGCTCGAAGCCAGGCGCCTGCGAAAGACGTTCGACGATCGCGGCGCGGACGACGGCCCCTGCGCCTTCGAGGACCTCCGCCACCGGACGGGCGGCGACCGTCACCGCCCCACGGAGCTCCGTGTAGCGAAGGCCGGGGTGGGAGGTCCCCCACGTTTCGTTGTCCCAGGAGATTTCGAGCTCGTCGCCGGCCCGTCGAAACGCGACGTTCGGCAGGGCGATCGCGAGGGAGGCGCGGCGGAGCCCGTGAGAATTCCGCCACTCGGAGCGTCGTGCGAACCAGGCACGCTCGTCGGCCGCGTCGAAACACTCCTCGGTTTCGTTGAACCAGTCGGACGCGTCGGTAACGGTGCGGGGCGTGAGGAGCGGGAGCGGCTCCTCGTTCACCAGGCGAACTCCGGCGCGCGCAAACCAAGAGAAGACCTCGCCGAGGTCCCCCTCGACCGCGTCGGTCGTGGTTCCGTCTTCGTGGTGGGTCGCCCGAGTCAGGCAGAGCCCCGCCGCCCACAGCTCGAGGGCCCCCCAAGCTACCTCGTCGCGCGGACCGGAGCTAAGGGAGACGCGGAGCGCAAACGAAGACGTATCCCCGAACTGCCGTGAAAACCATACGTTGCGATTCATGGCCCTTGCTCCGAACGCCCGGCACTACGGCGACGGCATTTGGCGAACGGCGCCCCCGAGGGGTACTTCGCCCTCCGGCGTCTCGCGAAACGGGCTTGATTCAGGGTCGCCCATCCCTAGCTGTCCTCCACCGTTTCTCCCCCAACAGGTGACCGCTCCGGTCGCCAATAAGACGCACTGGTGACGGAAGTTCACTGACACCGCACGTGCCCTCCGGCCCCCAAGCGCAACTTCCGCCGGGGTGAGCTGAGGTGTGTCGCGGGGCTCTGGCTTCCCCCAGCACTTCATGGCCCCTGAGTCGAGCACAGCGCACGTGTTCCCGAGGCCCGCGGCGAGCCCTACCGCGATCCGCCCGGTGCCTAAGGCGAGGTCCTTCGAGGGGGACGTCCGCTCCTCCGTGTCGCCGACGCCGAGCTGACCGCTGAAGTTGCCCCCCCAACACTTGACCGCGCCGGTATCCATGATGACGCAGGTGTGGGACGCGCCAGCCGAAATCGCCCGCGCGGTACGCCCGGCGCCCAGATCAACCTCGGTTGGTACCAGACTGTCTTCTTTGTCGCCGACACCAAGCTGACCAGATTCGTTGCTTCCCCAGCAGGCGACACCCCCGGAATCCAACAGCGCGCAGGTGTGGGCCAGCCCGCCGGCAAGCGATTTTGCGAAGTGCCCTTCGCCAAACAGAGCCGCGGCCCCCGGGGCATCGCGCTGTGCGACGTCGCCGGTTCCAAGCTGACCCTTTTTGTTCTCCCCCCAACAGACGGTCCGGTCGTCCTCAAGTATCGCGCATGTGTGGTAGGTCCCCGAGGCAAGGGCTCGGGCCCGTTTCCCGCCATCAAAGACGACTTCGGCGGGGGTGGGTCGCTCGCGGGTACTGGACTTGCCGACACCAAGTTGTCCGGCGAAGTTATGGCCCCAACAGCTCACTCGCCCCGACGCCATGAGCGCGCAAAAGTGCCCCGTGCCGCCGGTGAGGGCTTCCACACTTGCCCTCGATTCGAAGACGACTTGCTTGGGGAGGTTCCCGTCGCTTCGGCACTTCATCTCCCCGGTCGTGAGACGGGCACAGCTGTTGTATCCCTCGCCCCAACATTTGACCTCCCCGGTCGTCAGAAGGGCGCAGCTGTTGTATCCCCCCACCACGAGGGTGGTCGGCTCGGCGGAAAACGGCTCTGAACGTACGATTGGTGCGGACGGTGCGGCGAGAGAGGGCAGCGAACTCGGGCTAGTAGGCGCGGACGGCTCCGCCGGTTTGCTCCGGCCAGACACGACAAACAACCCGCCGCCGAGGAGCCCAGCAACAGCGACGCCTGCGATGCTCACGGGTAGAAGTAGCCGACGGGGTTTCCCGGACTGCTGCGCGGGCCGCTCCTGCGCGGGCGTCAATTCCGTCGTCCGGCTTACAACGCCCATGGAGGAGATGGGCACCGCGAGTTCCGTGCGGGCGCGCGTCGCCGGGCCGTTGTCGGAGATCGGTGCCATCTGGCTCGACGGGGTCGTTCCCAGTGCGTCGCGTCCTTGCGCGACGGCCGAAAATGCCGCGAAGAACTCCTGCACATTCGCGAAGCGCGCGGACGCGTCCTTCGCGAGGCAGCGCATGATCGCCTGCTTCATCGCCGGCGGGATGTTCGCGCTCTCCGGATGAATTTCAAACGATTGCGGCGGCGCCGTCATGTGCTGGGTCGCCCATTCCCAGGCGGTGTTTGCCTGGAAGGGGAGCTTGCCGACGAGCATTTCGTAGGCCATCACGCCGAGCGAATAGAGGTCGCTGCGAGCGTCGATCGGCTTGCCGGTGAACTGCTCGGGGCTCATGTAGGGCGGCGTCCCGAGGACCATGCCCTGCTGGGTGAGCTTCGCCTCGTTCGCGTCGGTCTCCGAGGAGCGCTGGGCGATCCCGAAATCGAGAACCTTCACCCAATCTTTGCGAGCCCCCTTTTCGGAGAGAACGATGTTCTCGGGCTTCAAATCGCGGTGCACGATCCCGCGCCCGTGAGCCTCTTCGAGAGACCCACAGACCTGGCGGAGGATGTTGACGGCGCGCTCGGGGCGCAGCGGGCCCGTCTGTTCGAGGATGTCGGCGAGGTTTTGCCCCTGCACGAACTCCATGACGATGTAGAGCGTCCCGTCGTCAAGCGAGCCGAAGTCGAAGACCTGGATTGTATTGGGGTCTTCGAGTTCGGCCAGCGTGCTACACTCGCGAAGGAAACGGACGCGGATCTTCTCGTCTTGGCAGAGGTGCTGGTGGAGCGTCTTTACGGCGACCTTTCGGGCCGTTGTGCCCATCGTCTGCTCGCCGAGGTACACGCGCCCCATCCCACCTTCGCCGAGCATCTTCACGATGCTGTATTTGTTGGCAAAGATCGTTCCGACGAAACGTTCCGGTTGGGCCGTGCTCATGGGGCATTAACATCGCACGACGAGAGCCCAAGCAAGAACAATTTGGCCGCCGCCAAATACCGTGCTAACCTCAGGCGCTTACCTGCATCAGGAGGATTGCCATGAAGAAGATTGTTCAGGGACTCGCAGTGCTTGTTGGGATCGGGGGGTTGTTGTTCGGAGCGGCCTCCCCCGCGGATGCCGAGCCCGGCGCTCCCGACGTTGTCAACGGCAACGAGACCCACGAGCAGACGAGTTGCGATCTCTACAAGGCCCGAGAGGTGTGTTGCCCGATTTGGTGCGCCGGGAGGACGAAGAGCAGTTCGGAAGCCACGACGGCGGCGCTGAAAGGGTGCGCGAGATCCTACGCCTGTGATTGGGTGGACAGCCCTTCGTACGCGAGCGCTCAGTGCGATAGCGCATGCAAGTGAACCGCTGAGGGGAACTCGCGGCGAATGCGAAAGGCCTCCGGATTCTCTCCGGAGGCCTTTTCTTTCTCAATGCGCCATTGATGCGAGCCTGAAAGGCTCACCGCAGGAAGTTGGCTGCCCCACAATGGCAGAACGTATCGGCATCAACCGGCGTTAGCTTTTTGCAGAACTTGCAGCGACTGACGACCACCTGACGCTCCACACGGGTCTCGCGCGTCTGCAAGCGGAACGGCACGGTGTTTCCGGCGATTCGCGCATTTACCGGCGGCTATTCCGAGAGCATCGCGTTCGCCGCGCCGACCTCAAAAGGCGGCAAGTGCACCGATTGCCTAGTTCCGTTTAGCGCTTTCCATTCTGCGCCGCGTACTCATCGGCGTACTCTTTCGACAACGTCTTGTACTCGTCCTCGTCAATTTCGACCCAGCCGTCCGCATTCTTCGTCGCATATTTGTTCTCGTAAAAGCCTTGCGCCTTCGCTTTAGGATCGCCGTAAAAAGTGTCCGCGTGCTCTCCGACGGGTCCAGACCATCTTCTCGCTTCGTTCGCACTCACGTCCGTCCGATCGAGAGAAAATGTGTGTTGCGCCGTTTTGCCCTTGCCCGTCGTCGAACACTCTATGCTCTCGGCCCGAACCGTGCGGTTGGCCGTGTTGTGGTAGAAGCGTTTCATCGCCGGTCAGCGTAGCATGGCGCGCCGAGTGAGGTCTGCTGTGCGCTCGGGCAGCTACTCTCGGCTGAGCGTCGTTCGCAAGGACGCGCGGGCGAAGAATCTTCGACTCCCAGCAAAATCCCCTTGCAAGCCGGGGCGGCCTTCGGTGAACCTTTTGGCATGCCGAAAGCCCCTGCAAATCCGCCCGTTGTGTTGATGACTGCCGAGGAGGCGTACGCCTATTTCCTCAAGGAAGCGCTCGCCATTGATCCTCGCGAGGTCGTGACGGCCCGCGTAGATGTCGCGATCGCCGGGCACAATTTTCGGGGCGCTGCGAGCGCGATTGAGGCGGTTTGGGACCGCGTAACGAAGGTCTTCGTTGCCCCCGATGTGACCATTGTTCAACAGGCTCGAGCGCTGTCGTTGGCGCTCGAGAAAGCGGACCGTGAGGCCTTTGATCCCGCCTCCGATGGGAAGATCGCGGCGAAGCTTTCGCGGGTCTACGAAATCCGTACCCTGCTCTTTGCCGCCGCCGACCTTGGGAAGGCCTTCGGCATTGTCGACGCCGCCACGGTGAAGCGAATTCGCGCCGGTAGAGGGCCGCTTGATGCCACGCAGGACCTCGCCGATCTCGTCCCCCTCTTCCCAGCGGCGGTCCGCGCGAAGATCCCGATGGTCGACGAGGCGCTGTTGGCGGAGGCAAGCGCCCTCCACGCCGAGCTGTACCCGCTCTTGAAGCCGAGCGGCGCCAAAGGGACCAAGAGCACGAGCGACGCCAAAGACCTCCGGAACCGCTTCTTCACGCTCGTCGCCCAGCGCCACGAGAGGCTCTGGATCTACGGCGCCGGCATCTGGGGGCGCGACGTCGACGACCACGTGAGCGCCCTCGGCGCCCAACAGCGCTCGGCCGCCGCGAGCCCCGCCGAGCCGCCGAAGTAGAGAATAGAGAGCTCTCGTCCCAAGGCCCTCCGGTTCCCGCCGGGGAGCTTCGTTTTGGGCAACGGAGCCGTTCCCCCGAGCCTTCGGAACCGAAATCGGGACGCTCCACCCTTCGCCCGAGACTTCCGAACCGACGTTCGAAGGCAAAACTCTTCGAGGCGAGACTTCTGAACCGAAATTCGAAGGCGAAACTCTTCGAGGCGAGACTTCCGAACCGAAATTCGAAGGCAAAACTCTTCGAGGCGAGACTCCCGAACCGAAATTCGAAGGCAAAACTCTTCGAGGCGAGACTCCCGAACCGAAATTCGAAGGCTCCCCCCTTCCGCCGAGACTTCGGAACCGAACTCGGACGGGGGGGCGTCCTTGGTGAGGCCCGAGGCGGCGACCCCCTCCCCTCCTCTCAGACACGAGTGGGGCAAAGTGCCTCACGACGGCGGGGGGACTTTCGTGGCACCGTCTCAGGTGCTGACGGGCGCCGGAATCGGCGGTGCTTCAGCGTTTGTATGGCTGCTCGCCGTTTTCTGACCCCCCACGCCGACGAGCACCTGGCTGTTTTTGGAGTGCAGAACCTGTGAGGCCGACAGTGCCCCCCCTTTTCATCGCCTCGCTCGCAGTCCTTGGGCTCGAGCGGGGCGCTCCTTTGTGGTTTGCCGGCGAAGGCCGGTCTGATCGAGAAGGTCGGCCCCTGAAGATCGCCCTGAACAGCTGGCCAGGACGTTCCCCGAGGCGCCGTCTTCGTGCCAACATGCGCGCCGATGCGCATCGACACGTTACGCCTCAAGGATTTCCGCGGCTTCGACACGTTTGAACTCTCGCTCCACCCTGAGTTCAACCTCCTCGTCGGCGAGAACGGGAGCGGGAAGACCTCGATCCTCGAAGCGCTGACGGTCGCTGCCGGCGCCTTCTTGCTCGGGATCCATGGCGAGGACAGTCGCCCCCTTCGCGAGGAGGACATTCGCATCGTCGCGAAGGAGGGCATCTGGGAGCGGCAACCCCAGTGCATCGTCGCCGCCAGCGGCGAGGTCAAGCACCAGCCCCTTACGTGGAGCCGAGAACTTCGGCCGGGGGGGCGCACCACGAGCAAAAATGCCCACGCGATCAAGAGGATCGCCGCGTCCCTCGAAGCCGAGGTTCGCCAACACACGCAGGATATCCTTCCGCTGATTTCGTCCTACGGCGTCGGGCGCCTCGTCGACGTCCCGCGTGCGCAGACCAAGCTCGCCGACGACGACCTGCTCGGCACGACGGCCCTCTCCCGCGTGTACGGGTACCGGACGAGCGTCGACCCCCGCATTCCGGTGAATGAGCTTCTCCGCTGGTTCAAGACCGAGGAGCTCCGCGCCCTCCAAAAGAAGGAGCGCTCCGCAACCTACGAAGCGGCACGCACCGCGATCCTCGGTTGCATGGACGAGGCGACGGATATCGCCTTCGATCTGGATCAGCTCCAGGTCGTCGTGACCTTCGCAAAGACCGGCCAGCGGTTGTTTCCGCATTTGAGCGCGGGGCAGCAGATCATGCTCACGCTCGTTGCGGACATCGCGCGGAAAGCGGCGACCCTGAATCGGCACCTCGGAGAACACGTGCTGCGCGAGACTCCGGGTATTGTCCTTATCGACGAACTCGATCTCCACCTCCATCCCCGGTGGCAACGTCGCGTCATTGAGGACTTGCGCCGCACGTTCCCGAAGCTTCAGTTTGTCTGTACAACCCACTCCCCGTTCCTGATTCAGTCGCTCCGCTCCGGCGAGGAGTTGCATGTCCTCGGAGGGCAGCCATTCGCCACGCTTGGGAACAAGTCGATCGACATGATCGCGCGTGGCATTCAGGGCATTGAGCGGCCGGAAGTGAGCGACCGGTACGCGGCAGAAAAAGCGGCTGCGCGGAGTTACTTGGAACTGCTCGACGAAGCGGCGTTGGCCCCGGCGGAGAAGCTGGAGGCCTACAAAAACAAGTTGGCGGAAGGCCGCGAACTCTTCGCCGATAACCCCGCCGTCCAAGCGATCCTCGAGATGAAGCGCGTGGCGAAGCTCGGGGAGTAGCCATGCGACCGGTTCAAAAGGGAACATCACCCGTCGCTACGCCGCCAGGATTTGCGAACTACGAGGACGCGAAGCCCGACCTGATTTCGCGGTTAGGGCCCTACTGTTCCTACTGCGAGCGCAAGATTGTCACGATACTCCACGTCGAGCATCTCCAACCGAAGGGGCTCCCGAAGTACGCACACCTGGAATTGGCGTGGACGAACTTTCTCCTCGCATGCGTGAATTGCAACTCGACGAAGTTGACCAAAGACGTCCTTTTTGCCGACCTGTATTTCCCCGATCGGGACAACACATTCGCCGCGTTTATCTACACGCCAGACGGAAAAGTTGCCGGCAACATATCTGCGAATCCAACCATTTCTGCCGCGACGCTTGCGCTCACGGGATTCGCAAACAAGCGTTCCGTAGCAATCGATACAAATGGCAAAGAGGTTGCGATCGATCGCGGGGCCCAGCGAATGGAAGCGTGGCTGCTCGCCGAGGAATCGCGTAACGATTTTGCGAGTAATCCAAGTCCTGAACTCCTGCGGTCGACGGTACGGACGGCGGTAGCGTGCGGTCACTTCAGCATCTGGATGACCGTGTTCGCGGGGGACGTGACCATGAGAAACGCGCTTATCGACGCCTTCCCCGGCACGCGGGCCAGCGGCTGCTTCGACGCCCAAGGTAATCCCGTTTCCCCGGCGCCCAACCCCGACCGCTTGGCCGACGGTGGCAAAGTTTGAGTTAAGGCACCTGGTCGCGAAGCCACGTCTCCAGGTCGATCTTCACGCGGAATTCGTTCGGCACCACGCCGATCTTCCCCTCCAGATGCACGCGGACCGCCCCGCCGACGGTGAGGTGATCGGCGGGGGTGACGGTTGCCGTCCCTTCGAAGCGACTGCTTAAATTCGCAGCGCTTTTTTCGTAGACGAAGGTCGTCCGCCCCGGGAGTTCAAGCTCCAAAGCGCCGACCTCCGCCCGGCCGTTCGCGACCGCAAGGGCGAGGGCGAGGCGCATGCGGCCGTTCGCCGGGGCGACGTAGGTCGTCGTCATCCCGCCATGACGAAAACGCCCAAGCACGAGCTCCTGGCGGTCGGCCAACGCCCCGCCGTCGGTCAAGAAGCCCCGTTCGCCGGCGCTCAAGACGGCCCCCGCAAAGGCCTCGAGAGGATCCCGGCGCTGGGCCTCCGGGGACGCCCCTTCGGAAGTCCCCAGACTTACCGTTGTTTCCGCCTCTACAGGCGCGCCGGCGTCGCCGGCGGGAGCGGCGGCGTAGAGGGGCGTGCTCCCTTCGAGGGCCTCGAGGGTGATCGTCCCCCGGCTCCGCGGCGGCAGCGTCGCCACGCCCCGGGTGCCGAGGCCGGAAAAGCGCCGCACCAGGCGCTCGCAGCGGGATCGCTCCGTCTTTCCGAGCGGTTCACAGCGGATCGCCTCCCCGGTCGTCGCCGCCTCGCAGCCGGTCTTCTCCGCGTAGGCGCGAAGGCCCGTGCAGGCGACGTAGGCCCCTTCCGCGAGCGCCACGCACAGCGGATCGCGGCCACTTCGCCGGTCATTTTCCTGGGCCAGCGGGCAGAGCGCCCCCTCTTTGCGGACGATGGCGACGTCCCGCAGGCACCGGAGGCGCAACGTCGACGATTGGAGCCCTCCGCAACGGGCCGTCTCCCGGGTTTTCAGCGCATCGAGGGCGAGGCAGGCGTCGTCGACGAGCACCTCGTAGCCGAGCGCGTCGAGGGCATCGCCGAGCACCGGATCTTGCTCTTGGTGGCGGCTCCGGCAGTCTTCAAGCGTCGAAAACCGCTCGATTTCTTGCGCCAACGGCACCGAAGGGGCTTCGGGAGGGGGCGCCTCCAACGCGGCAATCGACGACGCGACCGCGCGCACCTCCGGCGGCGGCTCCTGGCGCTGCGCCGGCTTCTTGCAGGCGGTCGCAAGCCCCACCGCCACGGCGGCAACTGCGAAAGATCGCAGCCAAAACGCCGAAAATCGAGGGGCTAAAGGTGCGCAATGCATACAAATAGGCGGAGCGGCGCCAGCGTTCGGGGAACACCGAAGTTGACTACTGAACAAAAAGACAGTATCACCGAACTCCGCGCGAGCGTTTACAGCACAGGAACGGCTTCGGCGCTGCACCGGTACCACCCGGACCTAGCCAGGTACATCCCGGTACCTGCCACGCCGCCGACCTGCCGCTTCCCCGTCCCAGGAGCCCCGCCATGCAAGACCCGAAGGATCGCCTCAAGTCGCTCGAGAACGCCGTCGCCTCCATCGAAAAGGAATACGGCAAGGGCGCCATCATGAAGCTCAAGGAGGGGGAGTCCTTCCACCCGGACATCGGCGTCCTCCCGACGGGCAGCATCGGCCTCGACATCGCCCTCGGCATCGGCGGCTACCCGCGCGGCCGTATCATGGAAATCTTCGGACCGGAGTCGTCGGGCAAGACGACCCTCACCCTCCACGCCATCGCCCAGGCCCAAAAGGCCGGCGGTGTCGCCGCCTTCATCGACGCCGAGCACGCCCTCGACCCGGCCTACGCCCGCAAACTCGGCGTAAAGACCGACGAACTCCTCGTCTCCCAGCCCGACTTCGGTGAGCAGGCCCTCGAAATCGCCGACATGCTCGTCCGGTCGAACGCCGTCGATCTCATCGTCGTCGACTCGGTCGCCGCCCTCGTCCCGAAGGCGGAAATCGAAGGGGACATGGGGGACAGCCACGTCGGTCTCCAGGCCCGTTTGATGAGCCAGGCGCTCCGCAAGCTCACCGCCACCGTCGCCCGCTCGAACTGCCTTTTGATCTTCATCAACCAGATCCGTATGAAGATCGGCGTCATGTTCGGCAGCCCGGAGACGACGACCGGCGGTAACGCCTTGAAATTCTACTCGTCGGTCCGTCTCGACATCCGCCGTATCGGCAGCATCAAAGAGGCGACCGCCGCCGCCACCGGCGGAAAAGGGGAGCCCCAGGTCGTCGGCAACCGGACGCGCGTCAAGGTCGTGAAGAACAAGATGGCCCCGCCGTTCCGCGAGGTCGAATTCGACATTCTCTACGGCCAGGGCATCAGCCGCGCTGGCGACGTGATCGACCTCGCCTCCGAGCTCGGCCTCGTCGAAAAGAGCGGCGCCTGGTTCTCCTACCAAGGGGAGCGCATCGGTCAGGGGCGTGAAAACGCAAAGACCTACCTCGAGCAGCACCCGGAACTGATGGAAAAGCTTGAGAAGTTGATCCTCACCAAGCACAACATCGTCCGCGCCGGCGACAAGCCCGAGCTGGCGGCGAAGCCGGCGGCAGCGGCAAAAGAGGCGGCAAAAGACGCGCCGAAGGAAGAGAAGAAGGCCGGAAAACCGGCCAACTGAGGGCAGGCCGCAGCTTCGTATTTTTTAGGGAAATGCGAGCTGCATTCTCGATGGCCCCACGCGGAAGCTGTCTTAGAGTGCCGCTCGTGCCTGCTCCGTCCCCCCCGGTTCCCCGTGCTCCGCGCGCCTCCCGTCGCCCGTCGGTGGCGCTGGCGATCGCCGTCTGCCTCGGAACGCTTTGCCTCCCCGCGACCGCCCTCGCCAAAGGGAAGGAGGCGCTGCCACCCGAGGTCGCCAAGGCCGACCGCGCGGAAAAGAAAGGGGACTGGAACGGCGCGCGGACGGCGCTCCTCGCCGCCTACGAGAAGAAGAAAATCCCGCTGTTGGCCTTCCGCCTCGCCCAGGTCGACGAGAAGGTCGGCGCCCTCGGCCAGGCCTTCGCCCACTACGACGACGTCCTCCAGGGGGAGCTTCCGACCGGCGCCGACGGCAAGCCGGATCCGGAAGCGGTCACCCTCCGCGACAAGGCACGGACGGCCCAGTTCCGCCTCCAAGCGACCGGCGCCAAGCTGCGCCTCGTGGCCCGGACCGCTGGGAAGAACCCGCAACCGGCCAACCAGCGTTTCTCGATGGTCGTCGACGGCCACCGCTACGTCCTCCACGACGGCGACGCGATCGTTGTCGACCCCGGCCTCCGGACGGTGAAGGTCTACGGCGCCGACGAAGTCCTGATTCAAGGGGACGACATTTCGATCGCCAATGGGGATGATCACCCGGTGAAAATCACCGTCGCCGAGGCGCAAGTCGTTCCAGAGGCGCCACCGCCACCAGCCCCCAAAGCCGGGACGTCCACCGGAAAAGTCCTTGGTTACAGCGCACTTGGCCTCGGCGCCGCCGGTCTTGGAACCGGCATCGTGTTCGGCGTACTCTCCAAGGGGACGCGCAACGACCTTTCGAACATGTGCGTCGCCAATCAATGCCCGGAGAGCGCCCGGAGCACCTATTCAAAGGGGACGACCCAGGCGACGGTCTCCACGATCGCCTTCGTCGCCGGCGGCCTCTTTGCGGCGACCGGCGCCCTCCTCCTCGTAACGAGCAGCTCCTCCGCGAGCGAAGCGCGCCCCGCCCCGCGCGCCGGCCACGTCCACCCGTACGTCACACCAAACTCGGTCGGCTTCCAGGGGGCCTTCTGATGAAGCGCCACCAACCTATCGGTCTTGCTCGCGTTTTTCGTCTACTTGGTGGGGTGGCCTTCCTCGGAAGCTTCGCCGCCTGTCAGGCGATCCTCGGCTACGACGACCTCTCCTTCACGCCGGAGGGCCCCGCCGATGCGACCATCCCCGACGTCTCTGTGCCGGACGTCGCGACCATCGATGCCTTTGCCGACGCCGTCTCCGACGGTCGCGCCGATGGCGGCGATGCCGCGCCCGTAGATGCGACGGTGGTCGCCGACGGCGGCCCGCAAGCCTGCACGCGGACCTCCTGCGCGACCAACGCCTATTGCGACGACGCGACCAAGAAATGCGCATGTGATCCGGGGTTTGCGACGAATGGCGGCGACTGTCGCCCCACCGCCCCTGTCGCGCCGGCCACCCACGTCGACGCCGACGTCTGCCAGCGGTACGCCGCCACAAGCGCCGACGTCCCCGGCGACGCCTGGACCGGCGCGTCGGTCCCCGCCTGCGACCCGGGCGCTATTTCGGTGGGAGACGAAGTCGCCGTCCTCCGAAGAGCCCAATTTTTCCGGTGGCTTGTCGGTGTCGCCCCCCTCCCCGTCGACGAAAACCGCGCCCCCGTCTTCCAGCGCTGCGCGATGGCGGTCGCCAACAACGCCGCCGCCGGCCCCTTCATCCCGGTCGCTGGCGCCTGCCGCACGCCTGATGGCGCCGCCGCCGCCGCCACCTCGCTCATCGGCGTCGGACTCGGCGGAAAGCCGGCCGACGCCGTCGATCGCTGGATCCGAGACGCCGATGCCGACCGCTCCCTCGAAGACCGCCGGGCGCTCCTCTCGCCGGCCCTCGGACCGACGGCCCTCGGCTACTACGCCGGGGGGACCAACGGCGCCGACGGCATCTGCTTCGCCTCAGATTTGCTCGCAAATACAGGCGCAAAACCGGACTGGTACGCCTTCCCGCCGCCAGGCCCCTTCCCCGCTGCCTACGCCCAGTGGGGATTCTCCTTCCACGGCCCGAAGAGCGTGCAAAATCTCCAGCTCCTCGTGACCAAGAAGGGGGGCGCCGCCGTCCCCGTCGACCGCTTCCCGCTCGTGAGCGGCCAGGACGGCTACAACGCCATCTTGTACAAGCCGCTCGCGAACTTGGAGGTCGGCGCGACCTACGTCGTCACGGTCACCAACTACGACGCCGCCCCGATCGTCTGGGAGACCAAACCGATCGCCTGCCCCTAGTCGCCCTCAACGCACTCCACCGAGCAAGATCGTGAATTCCCTGCGTAGATGGGCGCGCCGGGCGGCGCACTGTGTCGGGTTCAACGTGGCCGCCGTCGCAAACGGAAGGACGACAATCCCCAAGAGGGTGAGGGCAAGCTGCTTCGCTTGGGCGGCGCTCGCCTCCGTCGCCCCGAGGCCGACGAGCCCAAGGAGGGCATCGGCAAGCACGGCGAGGTGGGGCTGCCCCTCCCGCACGCCGGCGTCCATGGCGTCCCGAAGGAGCAGGCGCGCGGCGATCGGGTCGAGCTCGAAGGCATCGGCAAGCGCCTCGGCGAGGCGGTCGCTCCGCACGCTCCGCGGTTCCGTGGCGTCAGCCCCATCAATGGCGGCGAAAAAGCGCGCAAGAACGGTCGTTCCCGCGTGCTCAACGGCGGCGCCGTACAGAGCTTCCTTTGTTGGAAAATGATAAAAAACCGAAGGCTTATGGACACCCGCTCGCCGTGCAATCGCGTCGACGCTGGCCCCATGAAAGCCGTGCTCGCCGAACAGGCTCGTCGCCACGCGAAGGACGGTCCGCCGCTGGGTATTGCGATACTTCCGACGCGGTGCCGGCTCGTTCGGATCGACAGGCCCCTCGCGAAGGAGCCGAAGATTGAGGAAATGAAAACGACGACTCATGAGGCACGAGCGGTGAAAGAAAGGTCAGCGTCCTCCAGGGGGCTGTGAACCTCCGCAAGAGGGGCCTCGTAGGCCGTCACTGGGCAACACAACGACGGTACCGCGCGCATTTTGCGGTCACCTAGCGACAGGACTCGGGCGGTGTGGAGCATTCGCAAAGTCATCCCCCCTCCGATGGTTCGCATCGACCCTTCAAACGGCTCACAGAAGGCCCCCCATTGGTCCAGAATGGCCCATCGTCCCAGCAATCGCGTCCGGCGACGACGTGCATTCCTCGTGGCAAACGAGACCGAGTGGTCCACTTTCCCCGATCAAAAGATGTCTCATCCGTGGCAAGCGGCGGCAATGGCAAATTAGCGTCTCTGTCGCGAATCTCAGCATTGTGACCATGCGGTAGCCGCTAGCCCCCCTCGACGTCGGCCCGTCGTCTCCGGCAGTAAAGTGCGAAGGGCGTCTCCCTACGTGCCAACTTGGCGTGAGACAGTTCCCTCTCGAAATCTATGTACCGATG
>DYPH01000340.1 GCA_020720045.1 Sorangium cellulosum
CCAGTCCAAGACCTGCAGGTAGAGAAAGCGAATGCCGTTGTAGGCCAGGCGCACGCTCGCCGGGGCGAGCAGGGCAATCGCATCAGCCTTTCCGAATATTAGAGGCCGCCGAAGCGCCTGTTGTGGACGGCTCCGGCGGCGCGGCGATCAGCAGCGCGGTGAGATAGTCGTGGTTCCAACCGGCCCGCAACCGCTTGGTCTTAACGCTGCCTTTGCCGCTGGTGGGGCTCTTCAATCGGGTCAGGGCAATATGACGCAGGACGGCGAAATTCTCGGCGGCGCGTCGCTCCCGGATGCGGGCGGCGTCCTCGCGGAAGGCCACGTCCAGACTCCAATGCAGGTCGTTCTCGATCGCCCAATGGCCGCGCACGGCACGCGCGAAGCGCTCGGCGTCGGTGCCGATGGTACCGATGTACCAGCGGACCTCGCGGGAGATCTTGTCGCCGATCTCGCGGGTGGATTCGACCCTGCCGATCATGTTCATGCCCTGCCACAAGGGACTGCGCGAGACGCCCGAGAGATCGCCCAAGGTGCGGTAGCGACGGGTCTCGCGCCGCCCGTGGCCGCGCTCGACGGTCTCGTAGAACTGGGAGTCGAGGTTCGCGTACGCCTTGGCGGAGGCGTCGGTAAAGGCTTCTTCGACCTCGGCGGCCAGCGTCTCCTGGTTGCCTTTGAGCGCCAGCACGTAGTCCCCGCCGCGCTCGACGATCTTCTCGGCGATCTTGGTTTGGCAGCCCATGGCGTCGATGGTGACGATGCAGCCTTTCAGCATCAACGTGTCGAGCAGGCGCGGGATCGCCTCGATCTCGTTGGACTTGGCCTCGGTCGAGACCTGCCCAAGCACCACCCGGTTGGCCGTTGCCCAAGCGCTGACCACATGCAGCGGCCCGGTTCCCCCGGCCCGGTCGCGCGAGCCGCGCAGGCTCTTGCCGTCGATGGCCACGATCTCGTCGGGCAGCACCCGACGCACCGATGCCGCCCAGGCTCGAAAGCACTCCTCGAATGCCTTCGGGTCCAGCAGCGAGAAGACCCGCCCGAACGTGTCGTGAGCGGGAATGCCGTTGGGCAGCTCAAGAAACTCCCGCAGCCAGCCTTCCTTAGCGCGTCCGAACTCGGCAACGTGCACCCAGTCGTCCGCCCCGCAGATGACCGCCGCCACCGCGATCGCGATCATGTCGAGCAGCTTGTGCCG
>DYPH01000069.1 GCA_020720045.1 Sorangium cellulosum
CGGCCGCACCGTCGGCGCCGGCATCGTCACCAAGATCATCGAGTGATCGACCGCGTGTGAAGCGCAAGAACCGGCACCTCCCGCGAGCGTGCCGGTTCGGCGTCTCACCGCATTGAGGTGTTATGTCAGGACGGATTGAAATTTCGCTTCAATGCGAGAAGTGCGGGACACGTAACTACCGCACCACGCGCCGTCCAGACACACAAGGGCAGCTAAAGTTCAACAAACACTGCCCGGTGTGCAAAGCGCACACGCTCCACCTCGAGACGAAGTAACAAATTTCTGCCGCGCACCAAACGCAGCAGATGCGACACTAGCGATAGTGCCGCAAACGCGATGAAACGGACGAGCGACAGTTTCTGCCGTCTCGCACGATCCGGGAAACCGGCCATCGAAGGGGTATAGCTCAGTTGGTAGAGCAGCGGATTCCAAATCCGCAGGTCGTGGGTTCGAGTCCCCCTGCCCCTGCTACGAACAAACAAAATGCGCGAAAGGATTGCACCCCACGCGCACCGTGAGTAAAGGATGCCGCCCCACCCCGGGCGGCATTCCTACGTAAGCGCCGCCCGCGGATAATCGGTTCTCCGATCCGCGATCGGACCTTGCCCGCCGGAATGCCCCGGCCGCTTTTTCTGGAGGAGCCCATGGCCGCCGAAGACGACACGACGAACGAAGCGGAAAGCGCCGACGAGCGTCCGCTGCTCGGTGACGTCGCCGATGAGGGCCTCGAAGGCGCTCCCGAAGGCGAAGAGGCGGCGCCCAGCACCCTTGGGTATCTCCGCTTCGTGTACGCGGCCTTCTTCGGCTTCGCGATCCTTTCGGCCTTCCTTTTTGCGAAGGCTGGCCAGGCCGGCTGGCACAAACTTGCGACCTACAAGCCGGCGGTGGGCGAGCCCCACGACGAGTACTTGTACCCGGCGGCAGCGGTCCTAGGAGCGCTGCTCGCGCTCTACTACTGGCGCAGGGACTCTTCCCGAACCTACATCGAAGAAGTTGCTGCGGAACTCGCGAAGGTCACCTGGCCGACGCGGAAAGAAGTCACCAACGCGACCACCGTCGTCGTCGTCGCGACCCTCGTCTCGACGGTCTTCTTCGCGCTCATGGATCAGTTTTGGCGGGTCGTGACCGATAAGGTCTACGGCATTTGATGGAGAAGGTCGCGATGGCGAAGAAGTGGTACGTCGTCCAGACTCATTCCGGGTTTGAGAACAAGGTCAAGGAGTCGCTCCTTACCCGCGTCAAGGAGCAGGCCAAGGAGGCCTCCTTCGGCGAAATTCTCATCCCGAGTGAAACGGTCACCGAGACGTTGAAGAGTGGGAAGCAGAAGGTCAAACAGAAGACCAGCTTCTCCAACTACGTCTTCATCGAAATGGAGATGACCGAAGAGAATTGGCACTTTGTCAAAGATACTCCGAAGGTCCTCGGCTTCATCGGGAACCAGCGCCCCCAAGAGGTGCGCGCCCAAGAGATCGACGAGCAGCGTCGCCGCTCCGTCGAAGGGGCGGTTAAGCCGAAGGTTCGTGTCAACTTCGAAGTTGGCGAAGAGGTCCGCGTCACCGAAGGGGCGTTCGCGAACTTCTCGGGGACCGTGGAAGAGGTCATGCCCGAGAAGCAGAAGCTCAAGGTCAAGGTCTCGATCTTCGGCCGCCCGACGCCCGTCGAGCTTGAGTTTTCCCACGTGGAGAAGCGAGCCTGAGTATCGCGCTCGCCGTCGGCCGGGGAACCCCCTCGCGAAAGCGCTCGCAGAAGCTTGCGATTTCGCCCGCGGGACCTCGATAGACGACGCGCGAAAAAAAGCGCTTGACGGCCGACGCTTACACGTGTAAGCCGCGCCCTCCATTCTGTCTCGTTCGGTTGCCCGCGCGCCGAAACGGTCCTCGTTCCGAAGCCCCGCTTCCGAACCCGCACCCTGTGTACGAACTACGCACCCGCTTGCACGAATGCACGAAGGGCCCCGCGTAGGAGCAAGGTAGAAGAGTCATGAAGAAAGTCACCGGCACCATCAAGCTCCAGCTCCCGGCTGGCAAAGCGAACCCCGCCCCCCCCGTCGGTCCGGCCCTCGGCCAGCACGGCGTTAACATCATGGGGTTCTGCAAGGAATTCAACGCGAAGACCGCCGGTGGCGACATGATCATCCCTGTGGTGATCACCGTCTACTCGGACCGCTCCTTCACGTTCATCCTGAAGAACCCGCCGGTCGCCGTGCTCCTCAAGAAGGAAGCGGGACTCGCGACCCAGAAGAAGCCGGGTTCGGGCTCCAAAGAGCCGAACAAGGTCAAGGTCGGCAAAGTGACCGCAGCCCAGGTGAAGAAGATCGCCGAGATCAAGGTCTCGGAGATGAACACCACCGACCTCGATGCCGCGATCCGTACCGTCGAGGGCACCGCCCGTTCGATGGGCCTCGTCGTCGAAGGCTGAATCTCTCGGGATTGCCGACGCAATCCTTATGTGTTGAACGCGGGAATGGTTCCCGCGACGACAACCTCAAAACCACCCGTAGAGACGTCGTTCTCTCGAGGGTGGGAGGCACCGGCGAAGCACGCCGAGGCCGATCCGGAGGAAAATGGCGAAGGTCAGTAAAAATCGCGCGAAGATCGACGGACTCGTCGACCAGACGCGCAAATACACGATCGACGAAGCGGTCTCCCTGGTCAAACAGGCGAAATTCGCGAAGTTCGATGAAACGGTAGACATCGCGGTCCGCCTCGGCGTCAACCCGAAGCACGCGGACCAGATGGTTCGTGGAGCGCTTGTTCTCCCGCACGGCACCGGTCAAACGGTCCGCGTTCTCGTGTTCGCCAAGGGCGACAAGGAACGCGAAGCTCGCGAAGCGGGCGCCGATTTCGCAGGCTCCGACGACATGGTCGCGAAGGTTTCCGAGGGTTTCCTCGACTTCGACCGCGTCATCGCCACCCCGGATATGATGGGTGTCGTCGGTAAGCTCGGTCGCGTGCTCGGTCCGCGTGGTCTCATGCCGAACCCCAAGGTCGGCACGGTCACGTTCGACGTTGCAAGCGCCGTTCGCGAAGCCAAGGGCGGCAAGATCGAATACCGCGTTGAAAAAGCCGGTATCGTCCACGCCCGCATCGGCAAGAGCTCCTTCGAAGGGCCCGCCCTCGCGGAGAACGCGAAAGCACTCATCAACGCTTTGGTTCGCGCCAAGCCGTCCACCGCGAAGGGCACCTACCTTCGCAGCATCACGGTCAGCTCCACGATGGGGCCGGGCGTGAAGGTTGACACCGGCGCGTTCCTTGGGAAGACCGAGGAGGCCTGACATGGCAGCGCAAACCAGCACCCGTGAGGGCAAAACCGCCCTCATCGGAGAGGTCAAAGAGAACTTCGGCAAGTCGACCTCGGTCGTCTTCGTCGACTACAAGGGTCTCACGGTCGACAAGGTCACGAAGCTCCGCGCGAAGTTCCGCGCGGCCGGCGTCGAGTACAAGGTCGTCAAGAACACCCTCGTCAAGCAGGCGATCAAGGACGAAGCCTGGGCCTCGAAGCTCGACAAGACGCTTACCGGCATGACCGGCGTGGCTTACAGCTTCGAAGACCCCTCGGCGGCCGCCAAGGTCCTCAAGGAGTTCAAGAAGGATCAAGGCGACGCCGGGCAGAAGCTCGTCGTTAAGGCCGGCATCCTTGACGGGCAGTTCCTCGACGGCAACGCCGTTGAGAACCAGCTCGCCAACCTCCCGGGGAAGAACGAGCTTCGCCAGATGCTCCTCGCAACCCTCCAGGCGCCGAGCCAGCAGTTCGTCGCCCTCCTCCAGGCCCCCGCGCAGAACTTCGCGTATCTGCTCAAGGCCAAGGAAGAGCAGCAGGGCTGATCCCCAGCGGTTCACCGTTTCATCGTCAAGTTCCTCAGGTTTGTTCCGTCGGGCAAGAGTCCCAAAGGGCGGGCAAACCCAAAGTCAAAGGTACGGAGAATAGTCATGTCCCAGGTTTCCCAGGATCAGGTTGTCGAATTCCTCTCCAACATGCCGGTCATCGAGCTCGCCGGTCTCATCAAGACCCTCGAGGACAAGTGGGGCGTCAAGGCCGCCGCTCCGGTCGCCGCTGTCGCCGTCGCCGCTGCCCCCGCGGCCGCTGCGGAAGCCCAGACTGAGTTCAACGTTGAGCTCGCCGAAGGCGGCGCCAACAAGATCGCGGTCATCAAGGTCGTCCGCGAGCTCACGGGTCTTGGCCTCAAGGAAGCCAAGGACCTCGTCGAAGGCGCCCCGAAGGTGCTCAAGGAAGGCGTTGCCAAGGCAGACGCCGACGACATGAAGAAGAAGCTCGAAGAAGCGGGCGCGAAGGTCAACCTCAAGTGATCTGACCCGCTGGAAGGGCCACTTCGGTGGCTCCCTCCCGGCAACCCTTGTGCCTCCGTGGGCGAAATCGCCTACGGAGGCATTCGTGTCTCTGGTGTCCTACTCCTGGACGCACGTTCCGCTTGCGGAGCGTCGCGATCGGAGGTATGGGGACCCTCCGCTTCGCACCTTCCGGTAAATGCAAGAAGCTTTCCCACCCAGGTAAAAAACTCTGCGGGGCAAGGGGTTTACCCCTTCGTCCCTATTGGCGTTTCTTCCCTTTCTCTTCGACTTCGTTCGGGTTGCCGACCCTCTGTCCGCACCGAACTTTCCCCTCCGCGACTTGCTTGCACTGTGCAAGTACCTTCGGAGGGCGCACCCCTCGTCCGATCCGCCGGCGTCGGCACCCCCTTGGGTGACCCGCGTGCGCGCCGACACCGGCAACCTCAGGAGCAGCGATGGCGAGCGTCGTTCAGTCCAACTTTCGAATCCGCAAGAACCTCGGACAAGTCCATCAGATCATCGAGATCCCGAATCTGATCGACATCCAGAAATCCTCCTACGACAAATTCCTTCAGTCGTTTGTGCCGCCCCAGGAGCGGCAGGAGGTCGGGCTCCAGGCGGTCTTTAAGTCCGTCTTCCCCATCAAGGATTTCCAGGGGCTCAGCGAACTCACGTTCGTCTCTTACAACCTCGAGAAGCCGAAATATGACGTCGAAGAGTGCCGCGCCCGCGGCATGACGTTCGCCGCACCGATCAAGGTGACGACGCGGCTCATGATTTACGACGCCTCTGAAGGCCGCCGTACCGTTCGGGACATCAAGGAGCAGGAGGTCTACTTCGGCGAGATCCCGCTGATGACCGACACCGGTACCTTCATCATCAACGGCACCGAGCGCGTCGTCGTCAGCCAGCTCCACCGGAGCCCCGGCGTCTTCTTTGACCACGACAAGGGCAAGACCCACTCGTCGGGCAAGATCCTCTACTCGGCCCGCGTGATTCCGTACCGTGGCTCGTGGCTCGATTTCGAGTTCGACCCGAAGGACATCATCTACGTCCGCATCGACCGTCGCCGCAAAATGCACGCGACCGTGCTTCTGCGCGCCCTCGGCTACACGACCGAGCAGCTCCTCAACTACTTCTACAACACGGAAACCGTGTATCTGGAAGAGGGCGGAAAGTTCGCGAAGTCGCTTGAGTTTGACCTTCTCGCGGGCCAGCGCTCCCAGAAGGACATCAAGGTCGGTAACGACGTCGTCGTCAAGAAGGGGGGCAAGTTCAACAAGCCCGCCATCAAGAAGCTCCGCGATTCGGGCCTTGATCGCCTTTCCTGCGACGTCGAGGAACTCCAGGGCAAGGTCGTTGCCCACGACATCATCGATATGGAGACCGGCGTTGTGCTCATGGAGTGCAACGAGGAGCTCACGCCGGCGAAGCTCGAGAAGCTCCGCGAGGCGGGGATCACCGCGTTCGCCATTCTCTTCATCGATGCTCTCACCGTCGGTCCGTACCTGCGCGACACCCTCCTCGCCGAGAAGGTGAAGACCCAGGAAGACGCGATCATGGAGATCTACCGTCGTCTCCGCCCGGGTGACCCGCCGACCCTCGAGACCGCGAAGGCGCTCTTCCACAATTTGTTCTTCAATCCCGAGCGTTACGACCTCTCCAAGGTCGGCCGGTTGAAGCTCAACTACAAGTTCTACAAGGACGTCCCCGAGGACCAGCGCCCGAGCATCGACACCACGGTGCTCACGCCGGGCGACATCCTCGAGACCGTTCGTCACCTCATCGAGCTGAAGAACAGCCGCGGCAACGTCGACGACATCGACCACCTCGGCAACCGTCGCGTCCGCGCCGTTGGCGAGCTCATGGAGAACCAGTACCGCATCGGTCTGGTTCGCATGGAGCGCGCCATCAAAGAGCGCATGAGCATGTCGCAGGAAATCGACACGCTGATGCCCCACGACTTGATCAACGCGAAGCCGGTCTCCGCGGTCGTCAAGGAGTACTTCGGCTCCTCGCAGCTCTCCCAGTTCATGGACCAGACCAACCCGCTCTCGGAAGTCACGCACAAGCGTCGTCTTTCCGCGCTCGGCCCCGGCGGTCTTACGCGGGAGCGTGCCGGCTTCGAAGTCCGTGACGTCCACGTGACCCACTACGGCCGTATCTGCCCCATCGAAACGCCGGAAGGTCCGAACATCGGCCTCATCGCGTCGCTGTCGAGCTACGCGCGCGTCAACGAGTACGGCTTCGTCGAGACCCCCTACCGTAAGGTCGTCGACGGCGCAGTCACCGACGAATACGCGTGGTTCTCGGCCCTCGAAGAGGAAGGCAAGTACATCGCCCAGGCCTCCGCCGCCCTCGACACCGACGGCCGCTTCCGCGACGGGCTCGTCCCCTCCCGCCTCAACGGCGAATTCCACATGATGACGCCCGACACCATCACCTTGATGGACGTCGCGCCGAACCAGATGGTCTCCGTCGCCGCGGCGCTCGTTCCGTTCCTCGAGCACGACGACGCAAACCGCGCGCTCATGGGCGCCAACATGCAGCGTCAGGCAGTTCCGCTCGTCCGCACCCACGCCCCCTTCGTCGGGACCGGCATGGAACGCCAGCTCGCCGTCGACTCCGGCGTCTGCGCGATCGCGCGCCGCGACGGAATCGTCGAGAGCGTCGACGCGACCCGCATCGTCGTCCGCGCCGACGGCGAAAAGGCCGACATTCCGGACATCTACTCGATGACCAAGTTCATGCGGTCCAACCAGTCGACCTGCTTCAATCAGAAGCCGATCGTCCGGACCGGTGAGCGCGTCAAAGCGGGCGACGTCCTCGCGGACGGCCCCTCCTGCGACATGGGTGAGCTCGCCCTCGGCCAGAACGTGCTCGTCGCGTTCATGCCGTGGATGGGTTACAACTTCGAGGACTCAATCCTCATCTCCGAGCGCATCGCCAAGGACGACGTCTTCACCTCGATTCACATCGAGGAGTTCGAGTGCGTCGCCCGCGACACGAAGCTCGGCAAGGAAGAAGTCACCCGCGATATCCCGAACGTTGGCGAGGAAGCCCTCAAGGACCTCGATGAGTCGGGCATCGTCCGCATCGGCGCCGAAGTGAAGCCGGGCGACATCCTCGTCGGCAAGATCACGCCGAAGGGGGAGACCCAGCTCTCGCCGGAAGAGAAGCTCCTCCGCGCCATCTTCGGCGAGAAGGCCGGCGACGTCCGCGACAGCTCGCTCCGCGTCCCGCCGGGCACCCAGGGTATCGTCATCAACGCCCGCGTCTTCTCCCGCAAAGGGACGGAGAAGGACGAACGCTCCCTCTCCATCGAAGAGACGGAACGCACGCGCCTCACGCGGATGCGCGACGAAGAGGAGAAGATCCTTCGGGAATCGGTCTTCCGCCACCTCAAGAAGCAGCTCATCGGCAAGACGACGACGAGCCGCCTGATTGACGACAAGGGGAAGGTCCTCCTCCAGAAGGGGCAGAAGATCGAGGAAGAACTCCTCGCCGAAGTCCCGCAGAAGTACTGGGCCGAGCTCCCCGTCGACGACGCCGAGCAGGTTGCCGGTAAGATCGCGGAACTCGACACGATCCTCGCCGCGCGCCAGGAGCACTTCCACGACAAGATCGACCGCCTCTCCAAGGGTGACGAGCTCCCGCCGGGCGTCATCAAGATGGTGAAGGTCTACATCGCGATCAAGCGCAAGCTTCAGGTCGGCGACAAGATGGCCGGTCGTCACGGAAACAAGGGTGTCGTCTCCCGGATTCTTCCGGAAGAGGACATGCCCTACCTCCAGGACGGAACCCCCGTCGACATCGTGCTGAACCCGCTCGGCGTTCCGTCGCGTATGAACGTCGGACAGATCCTCGAGACCCACCTCGGGTGGGGCGCGAAGACGCTCGGCTGGCAGATCAAGTACATGCTCGAAAAGCGTTTCGCCGTCGAAACGCTCAAGGAGCACATCAAGAAGATCTACGCCGGCGATCGTCGCCTCGCCGATCTCGTCTCGAAGCTGAACGACGAAGACGTGATGAACGCCGCCCGCAAGCTTGCGAAGGGTGTTCACTACGCGTCGCCGGTCTTCGACGGCGCCCCGGAAAAGGCCATCAAGGAATCGCTCCAACTCGCCGGTCTCCCGTCGAGCGGCCAGGCGGTTCTCATCGATGGTCGCACCGGCGAAGCCTTCGACCAGGAGGTGACCGTGGGCGTGATGTACATGCTCAAGCTCCACCACCTCGTCGACGACAAGATCCACGCGCGAAGCATCGGTCCCTACAGCCTCGTCACCCAGCAGCCGCTCGGTGGAAAGGCCCAGTTCGGCGGCCAGCGTCTCGGAGAAATGGAAGTGTGGGCGATGGAAGCGTACGGCACCGCCTACGCGCTCCAGGAGTTCCTCACCGTCAAATCCGACGACGTCCAAGGGCGTACTCGGATGTACGAAGCGATCGTCAAGGGGGATTACACCCTTGAGCCGGGCCTCCCGGAGAGCTTCAACGTCCTTATCAAGGAGCTTCAGGCGCTCTGCTTGAACATTGAGCTCCTGGAGCCCGGCCAGGTTCGTACGACCGACGCCGCCGCGGAAGAGTGAGCTCGCGAGAAGGCTCGGTTTCTCCCGAAAGGGGAGGGACCGAGCCCTCTTCTCCGCTCGAGTTCCTCGTTTGAAGTGAGTTCTGCAGTTTTTCGTCGACCGGACATGTACCGGTCGCAACATTTGTCGACCGGGATGTGACCGGTCGCACAAGAATCGGAAAGGTTCGAACCGATGCGCGACATTTTCTCGTTCTTCGAGAAGCCCAAGGATCCGCTTTCATTCAGCGCGATCCGCATCTCCCTCGCGAGCCCGGAAAAGATCCGTGAGTGGTCGCACGGCGAAGTCAAGAAGCCGGAGACGATCAATTACCGTACCTTCAAGCCGGAGCGCGACGGTCTCTTCTGCGCGAAGATCTTCGGACCGGTAAAGGACTACGAGTGCAACTGCGGCAAATACAAGCGCATGAAGCACCGTGGCATCGTGTGCGAAAAGTGCGGCGTTGAAGTCATTCAGTCGAAGGTCCGCCGCGAGCGCCTCGGCCACATCAATCTCGCCACGCCGGTCGCTCACATCTGGTTCCTCAAGAGCCTCCCGAGCCGCATCGGAAACATCCTCGACATCTCGCTGAAGGATCTCGAAAAGATCCTCTACTGCGAGGCGTACATCGTCATCGACCCGAAGGACACCGGGCTCGAAAAGGGCGAAATCATCAGCGAGGACAGCTACCTCCAGCTTTGCGACGAATACGGCGACGACCGTTTCGTGGCGAAGATGGGCGGCGACGCGATCCTCGACATGCTCAAGTCGATCGACGTCCACACCCTCTCGGAGACGTTGCGCCAGGAAATGCGCACCGCGACGAGCGAGGCGAAGCGCAAGAAGATCGTCAAGCGCCTCAAGGTGATCGAGAGCTTCCGCGAGAGCGGCAATCGCCCCGAGTGGATGATGCTCACGGTCGTGCCGGTGCTCCCGCCGGACCTCCGCCCCCTCGTCCCCCTCGACGGTGGCCGCTTCGCGACGAGCGATCTCAACGATCTCTACCGCCGCGTGATCAATCGTAACAACCGCCTCAAGCGGTTGCTCGAGCTCAACGCGCCGGAAATCATCATCCGCAACGAGCGCCGCATGCTCCAAGAGGCGGTCGACGCCCTCTTCGACAACGGCCGTCGTGGCAAGACGATCACCGGCCCGAACAAGCGCCCGCTCAAGTCGCTCTCTGACATGCTCAAGGGCAAGCAGGGGCGCTTCCGCCAGAACCTTCTCGGCAAGCGCGTCGACTACTCGGGCCGTTCGGTCATCGTCGTCGGCCCGACCCTCAAGCTCCACCAGTGCGGTCTCCCCGTCAAGATGGCGCTCGAGCTCTTCAAGCCGTTTATTTACAACAAGCTGGAAGAGCGCGGCTTCGTCAACACCATCAAATCTGCGAAGAAGATGGTCGAGAAGGAGCGCCCCGAGGTCTTCGACATCCTTGAGGAAGTCGTCACCGAGCACCCGGTTCTTCTGAACCGCGCACCGACGCTTCACCGCCTCGGCATCCAGGCCTTTGAGCCGGTCCTCATCGAAGGGAAAGCAATCCAGCTTCACCCCCTCGTTTGCGCCGCCTTCAACGCCGACTTCGACGGCGATCAAATGGCGGTTCACGTACCGCTCTCCGTTGAAGCGCAGATGGAAGCGCGCGTGCTCATGATGAGCACGAACAACATCCTCTCGCCGGCAAACGGCAAGCCGATCATCAACCCGACCCAGGACATCGTTCTCGGGCTCTATTACGCAACCCGCGAGCGGAAGTACGCGAAGGGCCACTACCGCGACGACTCCTTCAAGGTCGACAAGAACGGTAAATTCGAAGGCTACTTCCGCGGCGTCTTCTCGTCGCCGGACGAAGTCCGCATGGCCTTCGACCACGGTCAGGTCACCGTTCACACGAACATCCGCGTTCGCGTGATCGACCCCGAGAATGGCAAGCGCCGCACGGTCAACACGACGGTCGGTCGTTGCATCATCTCGGAAGTCTTGCCGGAAGGTCTCTCCTTCGACCTCGTCAACAAGACCCTCGACAAGAAGGCACTCACCGCGCTGATCGACGCCTGCTACCGCAAGCATCGCAACAAGGCGACCGTCCTCCTTGCCGACCGTCTCCGTAGCCTCGGCTACGAATTCGGCACGCGTTCGGGCTCTTCGATCTGCATGGATCACATGGTGATCCCGGACAAGAAGAAGATCCTCCTAAACGACGCCCAAGAAGAAGTGCAGCGCGTTGTGGAGCAGTACCAGGAAGGTCTGATCACCAACGACGAGCGCTACAACAAGGTCGTCGATATTTGGGCCGGCGTCGCCGACAAGGTCACGCAGGAAATGATGCTCGTCATCGGCAAGGAGATCATCACCGATCCCGAAACCGGCAAAGAGACCGTCGAGCCCTCGTTTAACCCGATCTACATGATGGCCGATTCGGGCGCCCGAGGTTCGACCCAGCAGATTCGTCAGCTGGCCGCCATGCGTGGTCTTATGGCCAAGCCCTCCGGCGACATCATCGAGACCCCGATCACGGCGAACTTCCGTGAAGGTCTCTCGGTGCTCCAGTACTTCATCTCGACGCACGGCGCCCGTAAGGGCCTCGCCGACACCGCGCTCAAGACGGCGAACTCCGGGTACCTCACCCGTCGTCTCGTCGACGTCGCGCAGGACAGCATCATCGCCGAGTACGACTGTGGTTCCTTTGACGGAATCGAAGTCGCCAAGCTCGTCGATGCCGGCGAAGTCATTCAGCCGCTCGCCGACCGCATCCTCGGCCGCGTCGTTCTCGACGACCTCGTCGACCCGCTCACCGGCGACGTCGTGGTCGAAGCGAACACCGAGCTCGACGAAGCCTGGGTCACCAAGATCGAAGCCCACGGCATCGAGACGGTCAAGATCCGCTCCGTTCTTACCTGCCAGTCGAAGCGCGGTGTCTGCGCCAAGTGCTACGGTCGAGACCTCGCCCGCGGCTACAAGGTCAACATCGGTGAAGCGGTCGGCATCATCGCTTCCCAGTCGATCGGCGAGCCGGGCACCCAGCTCACGATGCGTACGTTCCACATCGGTGGTACGGCAAATCGCTCGAAGATCGAACAGAGCAACCTCGAAGCGCGCGTTGACGGCATCGCGAAGATCAAGGACGCGAAGCTCGTTACTCGCAAAGACAACTCGGAGATCGTCATGAATCGCCACGGCGAAATCGTGATTGTCGACGACGCGGGCCGCGAGCGTGAGCACCATCGTCTCGTCTACGGCGCGATCCTTCGCGTCCGCGACGGCGAGAAGATCAAGCTCGGTCAGGTTCTCGCCGAGTGGGACGCCTTCGCCATGCCGATCCTCACGGAATCGGGCGGTATCGTCAAGTACGGCGACCTTATCGAAGGCGTCACGATGATGGAAAAGTTGGACGACGTGACCGGCCTTTCTCGCAAGGTCATCATCGAAACCCGCGCTTCCGATCAGCGTCCGCGCATCTCGATCAAAGACCCGAAGACCGGCGAGACGCTCAAGCTCCCGAACTCGACCCTCGACGCGCGTTATCTCCTCCCCGTCGGCGCGAATATCGTCGTTCCCGATGGCGAAGAGGTCGGCGCCGGCGACGTCATCGCGAAGATCCCGCGCGAAACTTCGAAGAACCAGGACATCACCGGGGGTCTCCCCCGTGTTGCCGAACTCTTCGAAGCTCGTAAGCCGAAAGACCACGCAATCATTGCGGAAGTCGACGGCGAAGTCTCCTTCGGCAAAGACACGAAGGGGAAGCGCAAGGTCCTCGTTACGCCCTTCGACCAGGACGGCGGTCTCCTCACCGACCAGGCACGCGAGTACCTGATCCCGAAGGGGCGAAACATCCTCGTTCAACCGGGCGACCGCGTCCGCGTCGGCGAGCCGCTCATGGACGGCGCTTCGAACCCCCACGACATCCTTCGCGTGAAGGGTGACAAGGAGCTGGCGGCGTTCCTCGTGAACGAAATCCAGCAGGTTTACCGGCTCCAGGGCGTCGGTATCAACGACAAGCACATCGAGGTCATCGTCCGCCAGATGCTCCGCCGCGTGCGGATCAAGGAAGTGGGCGACACCGGATTCCTCATCGACGAGAACGTGGAGCGTTACGCCTTCGAAAAGGCGAACGAGCGCGTCCTCGAAAAGGGCGGAAAGCCGGCCGTCGCGGAGCCGCTGCTCCTCGGCATCACGAAGGCGTCGCTCTCGACCGACTCCTTCATCTCGGCCTCCTCCTTCCAGGAGACGACGAAGGTCCTTACGGAAGCGGCGATTCTCGGCAAGACCGACCTTCTCCGCGGCCTCAAGGAAAACGTCATCATGGGCCGTCTCATCCCGGCCGGCACCGGCCTCCCGGCCTACAAGAACCTCCGTCTCGTTGTCGAAGACGACGGCGAGCGCTACGCCCCGGTTCGTCCGGCGCCCATCGCTCAGCCGATCGACCTCGACGCCCTCTCGGCGGTCAACGAAGAGTGAGCCCAACGTTCCGCCGCCGCCGAGCCCTTCCTGGGTAGGCGGCCGTCGGGACGGGGAGTTTCCCCTCCACGCAAAAAAGGCTCTGGATCGCTCCAGAGCCTTTCTTGCGTTTGTGACGGCGCAGTCCCTACTCGGGGACGCCTACGAGCGCCGCCCCCGCACGGGCGTAGTGGGAGATTCGTTCCGTGATTTCGCGCACATGCTCGTCGTTTGCCGGGTCGCCATCCTTCACGAAGTGGGTCTCCCGAACGACGATGCCGTCCCGGTCGACTTCAAGCCGATCGTGGTCGCCTCCATCGTCCTCATCAAGGACGCCCGGCCGGACCGGCGAGAGCTTCAACTCCCCGAATTTTACGACCGATTTTCCGTTCTCTTCCAAGAGATAGCCGTGCGTGGCGTAGGTGAATGGCGCGGCGTCGGGCGTGAACGCGACCGCGCGCAGCGACTCGCGGAGCCCAAGCTCGATGCCGAAAGCGGGCGCCCCCGGCAGTGCAACGACGTCTTTCGGCCCGATTTGCCGCTCCCAAACGCCAGCCTTCTTTTGGTAGGACGTGTACTCCCCCTCGGCGGCGCCGCGGCCCCCGCCGTAGAAGACCTCTCGCGGTTGACCATTTGCGTCATCGCGCTCGACGGCACTCTGCCATGTCGGATTGAATTCGTGGTCCTTTCCACGGAATTCAAACGTGAACATCTGAGCGCCGCGCTCATTTTCTCCGTTTGTCGTCCCCTGGAAAGTCCGTCGTACCGCGAGGCCGACGGTCTGGGCGCCATCGCGAACCCTGTAAAAATGCAGGCTTGTCGTTACTTCGGGATCGGGGGCCGGCGCCCACTGGCTCGCGTCCCAGAGGCCTCGCGTGATGCGCGTCAGATCCCCTTCTGCGGCCCCCCCAAGAGTCACACAGTGTACGGAACGGCGGTCCCCTACGACTCCCGCCGCAGAAAGAACAAACGGCGCTTCATCCGCCGGCTTCACCGTGATCGAAAGGAAGAAGAAGACCCCTTCGCGCGCCGGCTCCACGCGGACGGTTGCACGCCCGCGCGCTTGCCCGACTTCACGAATAAATCCTGCCAAATAGGAAGGGAACGTCGCGTTCCCGTCTCGATATGCGCCACACATCGTCGGCACCGGCAGCGACGGCGAGAAGGTCGCGTGGAGGCCGGCGGGGTCGTGGCTCTCACGAATTGGCCCGTCGGACTCAAGCGCGGAGCGAAACGCGCCGTTGAAGAGCGAAAACGCAACCGGTGGCCGCGGGGTGAGCGGCACTACGGTTCGCAGCGCTCCGCTCGGCTCCTTGGCCGCGCCGGGAGGATTCGGCGCTGCAACCGTGGGCGGTTGCCCAGTCCGGGCAGGTCCCGTCGGGGGGACGCAGGCGGCTAGCACGAAAATTGAGAAAATTCCAAAGGATCGGCCCCTCATTTTCCGCCTCCGAGGCTCTTCGGTTTCGCCGAGTCTCCGCTCGGCGCTGGTGAAATCCCGGTGAGCAGGTAGTGCCCGCGCTCCCAGCGGAACGTGAGCGTCCGGGGGGCCGTTAGCGTGGCGATCGTCACCGTCGGCGCGGCGACCGTTCCTCCGGCGCGCGCGACGCTCGCACAGGTCTCTTCGGGGGCGACGCCCCCCGTATCGCTCAGCGACGCCGAAAGCCCCAAATAGGCGACCGTCTCAAAGGCCCGAGCCTCCTCCATTCCACGAAGTTTGACGACTTCGCCGAACCGATCGAGACCGACATAACCAAACGAAACCATAGCATCTTCTGCGATTCGGTCGTGTCGGCTCCGCCAGGTGTCGTAGCCGACGGTCGCCACGATATCGAGGCAGGCGACGCGGAGCGCCTCTTGAAGGAGCGCGGGGTCGCTCGGCGGCGCCGGATCGTCCCAATAGGCATGCGCGGTCGCTTCCGCGAGCGCCTCCCGCGGGATGGCAAACCCCGCATTTTCGCGGCTCGTCGCCTTCAGCGTATTCACGCCAACGAGGAGGCCCCGCTCGTCGAGGAGGGGCCCACCGCTGTTTCCAGGATCGATGGCGGCTGTATGTTGCACGTAATGGAGCGTCCGTCCGCCGCTGCGCTCCGTTACGTCACCGTTGGAAACTTTTCCGGTGGTAATTTGATAACTTGCGCGGCCACCGAGACCAGGAAATCCGACGGCAACAACCGCCGCGAGGTCGGGCAGGGGGGCATCGCTCAAGCGGACGCCGCTGCGATCGATGGGCGTCTCCGGCGCAAGCACCGCGAGATCGAAATCGGGATCGATGTACACTGCACGTGCGCGACCGAGGGACGTTCCGTGGCCATCGGTGAGCGTGAAGGTCGCCCCCCCTTCGACGACGTGGCGATTCGTTACGACGACCGGGCTCGCCCCCACGGTCCCTCGCCCTGCGACGATGAAGCCGGAACCGATCCACTCATTGGAGGCGCGTGTCCCGAGGTGGGGGGCGAGCTTGCGGAGCAGGCCGCCGCGCGCGGGGCCGCCATCGACGGCGATCGACACCGTAAGTGCCCGCGGATCTGGCGATTCTTCGCCGGTCCAGGTGCCCGCCCACGCGCGCGTGCAGCGACCGGATAGTGCCTCTTCGGGGGGCGCCGGGATCCGGCCTGCGACCGCCGTCTCAATCGACGCGAGCTGATTGTCGGCGGAAACTTGGCTGAGGAGCGCCTGCCTCGCTTGTATGTAGAGTGCACTAAATGCGGTCACCCCGTTATGCGCCGCGAGGAACGCATCGAGGCGCGTCAGGCGATCGCCACTCTCCCGCTCCCCCTCATCGCCGATCGCCGCGCGCAGCTGCTCGGCCTCCGCGCAACGCTCGGTCCGTTCGCCGTGGCCGCAGCCTTGACGGAGCGCGTCCCGCACCGCCACGAGCGCCTTTTCGCCGGCCCCCCACACCCTGAGCGCCTCCGCGTTCGCCCCATCGGCCTCGGCGAGGTCTGCTTCGAGGGTCGCAAGGCCTGCGCAGTCTCCGGAGGTCACATCGCCGCCGCAGAGGGAAACGCGGTCCCGATGAACCCGCTCCCGAACCTCGGCCGCATAGGCGGCAACGTTCTGCCCGTGACCGGCCTTCCGTTCGCCGAAGCGCACGAAGGCGTGGGCACGGAGCTCGCTTCGAACCGCCGCCTCGTCGCAGCTCGCCCCCGTCGGCGCTTGCGCCGGTGGGGTGCATGCGGCGCCGGCGGCCAGCGCACCCAAAACCAAGAGAGATGCAGACTGCACCTTGCGAACACGGAACACCATCGCAGCGTCACCTCACGTCCTAAAGGCCTCAGCGAGCCTGGCATACCAGGTTCGCCTTCCGATTTAGGTGACTACGCTACGGCAGAAATCACTGGAACGTTTGCAGAAACTTCCAGCCAAGGGCGGCGCTCCCGTTCCAGATTCCGTGGTCGCCGCCAGCGACCGGGCAGAAATACGCCTCTTTGCCGGCGGGGCAGTCGTCGTGGAGCTCGCAGGGGGAATAGGCGGCGGGAGCGGCCGAGCGTGCACCCTTACAGCCATTGACGGCTGCCCAGTAGGTGGCACTGTACTCGCCGCTCCCGACGACGACCGTGTTGTCCGAGGTGCCGTGAATCGCCATAATCGGGACCGGACCTTGGCCGCTCTCGCATTTGAAGGAGTCGTTCGGCCATTTCGGACCGTTGTAGTTCGCCTGGCCGGAGTCTGGCGCGCCGCCGGCGATGGAAACGATCGCGCGGACCTTCTGCGAGCGCCAGCACGAGAACTGATTTGAGTAGAAGCCGCCTTGGCTCCAACCGACGAAAAAGATTCGCTTAGGGTCGGTGTTGTACTTCGCCTGGAAGTCGGTGAACATGGCGTCGAAGTAGGGATAGTCCCCGGCCGGAGGGACCGCATACAAGTCCCAGCTGCCGCCATTCTTGCCGCTCGGGAAGACGACGATCGCGTCGTTCTTCGTCGTCTGCTCAAAGGGGAAATAGGAGTGCATGCTCGGGCCGCTTCCGCCGTCGCCGTGGAGCACAAATACGAGAGGTAGGCTTGCCGACGAGGGCTTCTTTGGGACGTACGCCACGTAGGCGCGCCCCGCTGAAATGCCATTCACCGTCTCAAAATCGCTCGGCGGACCGGCATCGACCGCCGGGCCGCTATCGGTCCCCGGGGCGGCATCGACGCCGGCGTCCTCCGGTCCGGCGTCGGGTGCTCCGGCGTCGTCGTCCTCGACCACGATCGCTTGCGGCGTCGGCGAGCAGGCGGGGGTGAAGGCGAGGAGAAGCGGGAAGACGAGGGCAAGGTCGAGTTTGGGCGAGCGCATCGCGGGCAAACTAGCTTGAAACGATGGGGAAGACCCGCAGGAATCGGCGCTACAGCGTCGTCCCCGGCCGGTAGCGTCGTCGCCCCCATTCGCCGAGCACCATGCCGACGGTGATGGCGACGGGGAACGAGTTGTTCACGCCGAACATCGGGAGCGCGACCGTTTGTGTGCATTGCGCAAGGAAATCGGCGGGGATCCCGTAGCGCTCACTGCCGAAGACGAAGACGACATCGTCGGGAATTTCTGCGACGCCGTAGAGATTCGTTGCTGCTGCAACTTTTTCGACGGCCCAGAGCGGGCGCCCTGCGCAGTGGCGGAGGAGCTCACTCTCGTCGGCGAGGCGAACGATCGTTTCGTACTTTTCCATGCCCATCGACGCCTTCTCGTAGAAGGGGGCGTCGCCGACGATCAGGATCTCGTCGACGAGAAAGCTGTGGGATACACGGATTGCGGCGCCGATCGCGAAGGGGTTTCCGAAGGAGAAAAGCGCGACGCGGATGCGGTTTCGTAGCGGCTTGAGGGCGGCGCGCACCGTCTCTGCTTCGTCGTCGATGGGCGGAAACAGCACGCGGCGAGGCTTACCGCTTCCGTCCGCGAAGCGGAAGACGGCCGCGGCGCGGCGGCCTGCATTGCGAGGGCGTCGCCCCCCGTGCGAGGGTGACGCCATGGCTCGCCTCCACGGCATCTTCGGGCGCCCCTTTGTCGACCTCTCCCCCTACGTCGATACTGACGTATTTCCTGAAATTCACGAAGAAATTACCCGGGGACTCGTCGATGCGCCGGCGACCTACACCGGTGGGACGCTCAAGTGGATGGGCGTCGTCGCCCCCTGGCAGCTCGACGATGGGTACCTCGACGCGAACGACGTTCTCGCCGGACTCAACGCCAAGGAATTCGAGGCGTTCCTCGCCCTCGGGGATCAACCAGCAACCGATGAACGCACCTTCGGCGATGAGACCGAGCGCCCGTTCACCCACCGTCAAATGCGGTGGCTCGAACTCCGGCACCAGGTCTATTTCCCCTGGAAGACCTGCCATCATTTCCTCGAAAATGACACCTGGGATGACAAACACTCAGGAAAGGGGAAGTCGTTTGATCCCGTCCTTGAGGAACTGTTTCCCAAGACCGTCCGATTTATCAAGGATCTTCCGTTCCTCGAGATTGGTCGCGCGGTGCTCTTCGGGATTGCGCCGAACGACCACGCCCCCTTCCATCGGGACGCAGAGCCGGGCGTCGCGTTGAGTATTGCCCAGAGCATCAATTTCGTCCCCGGCTCTGGCAAGCAGCTCGTGCTCGCCAGCCCCGACGGTGCCGAGGAGTGCCCCATCGACGCGCCGATTTATTGGTTCAATGACATGGATTGGCACGGGGTCCCGGCGGCGCCGACCTTCCGCTACAGCATCCGCGTCGACGGCGCCTTCGACCATGACTTCCTCCGCCGCGTCGAAAGCGCGTGCCGCGAGGGCCGGAAGCGGCGATGAGCGGCTTCATCACGCGCGCCTTCGGCCCAGCGCCGCGAAAGCTCCTCGCGATCGCCGTCCCGACGGCGCTCGGAGTGCTGTTTGATGTCATCGTTCGTCATCCCCATTTTACCAATGTTGGGCGATTCATCCTCGTCTATGCACGTGGCATTGCTATCAGCCTCGCCTTCTGGGCATTTGCGTTTTCGATCGTCGCGAAAATTCCGACAGGGCGCGCTCGTCGTATCGTCGTTCCCCTGTTTGTCGCGCTCGTCTTTCCGATTTGCTTTCTTACCTACGCGGTCCAGTGGCGCTATTTCCGCGAAGCCGATGCCTTCTTCCAGGCAAACACGCTGACGCTCGCCTGGCGTCAGCGCGACTCGCTCGCGACGGCGGCCCAGGGCCTCGGCGCGCTCTGGATCCTCGGCGCGTGCGTGGCGGCGGCGCTGACGGCGGGTGCCTACCAACTCGCGAAAAAGACCGCAGAAACCCTCAAACCGGCCGCCTTCCATGTGCCGCTCGCCGCCGTCGCGACGCTCGCCGTGATGCTCCCGTTTCCGGGGCCTTGGACGGGCGGCTTCGGCGTCCTCCCGCCCGACACAAGCGTGCTTCAGGCGGTCGCTGGCGCGGCGGTCGGCGGCGATCGTCCCCTCGGCATGGCGCTCCGCACGCCGCTCGTCACGCCGCCGCTCCCCCGAAGCGAAACGGCGACGCCGACAGTAATATTAATTATTTCCGAGAGTTTGCGGGCCGATTCCTTTCCGTCAAGCGGCGCGGGGAACCCCCTCGACGCCGTCATTCCTGCGCGCCTCTCGCTTACGCAGCTCCGCACGCCGGCCGCCTCCACGGTGATCGCGAGCCTCGCCATCGCCACCGGGCTTCCGCCAACCGTCAACTCGACGACCGCCCTCGAAGCGCCGCTCCTATTTGAGGTCGCGAAGAGCGCCGGCTACCGGACCGCCTACGTCGGCTCCCAGCTCGGAACCTTCCATAGTTTTTCGACCTTCCTACGGAATGCAGGCATTGATGAGCGGGTCTTCGCCGAAGATCTTACGAATCATCCCCACCCGGAATACGGCGCCGAAGATCGTCTCGCCCTCGAACGCGCCTTCGCAACGCTTCGCGATCACCCGGAGCCGACGTTCCTCGTGATCCACCTCTCTTCGACCCACTACCCCTACCTCGTTCACGACGACCTCGCGCCCCATCAGCCGATGAGCACCGTCCCCGACCGGGCCCACAAGGAAGGGCTGTGGAACCGCTATAGAAACTCGATTTTGCTGCAGGAACGCTCGCTTGCAGCGTTCTATAAGAGTCTCCAGACGCTGCCGCGCTTTGCCCATACAACGACGCTCTTCCTCTCCGATCATGGCGAGCAGTTCTTCGAGCATGGCGCCTTCTCTCATACGATCAATCTCTTTGAAGAAGAGCTACGCATCCCCGGTTTTGTCGTCGCTGGACCGGAAGGGATCTCCGCCGAACAAACCGGGAACCTCCGCGCGTGGAGTTCGCGCAATACCTACAGCCAAGACTTCCACGCCACGATCCTCGACCTCCTCGGCGTGTGGGACGTCCGTGACCGCATCCCGCTCGCGGTGCGCCGGGTTGGCCGCTCGCTCCTCCGCCCGCCGCCCTCTCAGGATGGCACCGCCGGGGAGCCGATCGTTCTTCTCAGCCATCAAAACGGTTTGTGGGAGGACGACAATCCCGCTTTTGGAGCCCTTCAATCGGGGATGAAGCTCCAGGGGCGCTTCCAGACCCCCTTCGCCTGCTTCGATCGCACCGAGGACCCGGCCGAGGCGCATCCCCTCCCAGCCGTCGCCTGCCCGCCGGAACTTCTCGCCGCCGCCCGCAGCGCGTTCCCCTTCGTCCCCCGCGGCGACTAGCCGGTCTCGACGAGGACGCCGGTGCTGAACGCGCGGTCGTCGGTCGCCCCCGCTTGGCGCCGCAGGTAGAGACCGCAGGCGCGCCCGGCAACGAGGTAAAGTCCGAAATTCGTGGTCAATCCGTCCGCATCGACTGCCGCGCGGAAGGCCTGCTGGGCGACCCAACGGCGCGGTCGCGCGTGGGCGAGCGTCTCGGCGAAGAGCTCCTTCGAGACCTCCCGACCGACGACGACCTCCCCCCCTTCGGCACCAAAATCGCTTTTGAGCACCCACCCGTCCTTGTCGGCGCGGAGCTCGTCAAAGTCGCACGCCTCCAGCCGGAACGTCGGCGGAACGTAGCGGCGAATCGTCGCCTGGGTCTCCAGGGAAAAGTGGTCGAGGTGCTCCCAAAACCAGGCCATACTCCGTTTGTTCTGGGGAAGCATCGAGGCAAACGGATTCACGAAAGCGGCTTTGTTCTGCTCGATGGCGCGAGCGACCAATGCCAGTTCGCGGGTCAGCGGATCGCTGTCTTCGATCGGCTCATCGTCGAAAGCGCTCTCTCGCTCGCTCCACCAGTCGGTCTTGTAGTGGCGGATCGCGAGGGCGATCGGGGTGCCGAAGAGGCGCAGCGTCCCGTCTTCGTCGCCGTCGAGGTTAAACGGGCTCCCGAGAACGACCGGGTGCCCGGCTGCCGCGAAGGCCTTTCGGTAGAGGCGGACGAGTGGAAGATCTTCGGTAAATTCAGTGGGATAAATGATGCCGACGGCGCCGCTTTCCGGCGCGAGCCGCTGGGCCGCTGCGACGTAGCGGGCGAGGAGCACCGCGTTGGGGTCGACGAAGCGCGCGTCGCCATGGTCCTCGCGGGCGAGGGCGCCCAGCTCGATGGCCTCCGCCTCCCCGGTCGGAGTATCGGCATTGATCTCCGTCGTCACGAGCTCGAAATGGGGGGAATCCCCCAAAGAGAAAAGATCGACGCGAGCGATTCCGTGCCAGCGCGGGGCGTCGACGCGGGCGAGGGCAATTTGCAGCGGCGAAAGTCCGAGCCGTTCACCAAGGGTCGCGTCGTCGGCGGCAAGGGCCACCTGGGTGAACTCATTCCAGGCGGCCCCGAGCGCCTCGGCGGCGGTGTAGAGGGCGATCGCCTTCGCCTCCGGGAGCAGGTGCGGTTCTGGGGCAAAGCGCGGTTCGCCCTCGACCCAAGGATCCGTAATGATTCCACGCGCAACGAGGCGGTCGGCGAAGGTGTTGTAGGCGCTGGGGGCGCTCATGGAAGCGCCGCCGTGAAGAGCACCGCACCGACGTAGCTCGCCGCTTCGAGGGCCGCCACGCCGACGGCCCGCTCGCCGCCGACCGCCTCATCGAGGTAGCCGCCCCGGAGCGTCGGCCGCTTTCCAAGGAGGAGCCCCTGGACGAAGAGCTGGCGGACGGGGAAGATCGCAAGGGCGGGAGCGAGCGACTTTCCGAAGTCGCTCAATGCCTCTTTCCAGGTCGTAAAATCGCCGTCGACGGCATCGGCAACGACGATCGAAACGGCGATGGTCAAGCCGGCGTAGCTCACAGCTGCTGCGACGTTGCCGCTCGCGATTTGCGAAGAGTCGTCATAGACGGTGAGGGCTCGGAAGAGGATGATTGCGCATTGAACGGCGACGAGCCCAAGGACTGCGAAGGGGAGGGAGGTCGCGAGTTCCGCGTAGCTCGTGCCGGAGATGCTGCCAGCGACGACGAGCGCCGTACCGACCGCATGGCCCGCTTTCGCGAGGGCAACTGCTTCATTCCCTTTGGAAAGTTGTTCGTTCTGGCCGCTGTGCGTCCCGAGGAGGACGCGGCTGAAGGTCGCGTCGCCGGCGACCCAAAGGGCAAGCGACGCCAGGGCGGCGACGGTTGCGACGGCGAAGGCAGGCCGCTTTGCCTCCTCGGCGATCAAACAGGTTTCGCCGACGCGGGCCGCCAATACAAACGCTCCAAAGAGGCGCCCGCCCGCCACGAGGTGGGTGGCCGAAGGGGCCGGTCCGTTCGCGACCGCCAGCGAATTTACTGGGGGAGGCGTCGCGAGAGACGGGCCCACTTCAACGGAGGCTTCGGCCGGCTTTCCCGCGGTCGCGCGGAGGAACACCAAATAGCCGACGAGGACGGCAGCGACGAATGCTTGAGGGGCCAAGGCTTCCACGGTGACGCGACGCTATCGCGATTCCTTCGCCGGTGGCGCTGGGAACGATCATCGCGAAGGGGACTCGGAGATCCACGCGCTTCGTGTAGCCTCACGCCGCTATGGCGGTTTCCGGCTGCGGCCCAGCACGCACCCCCTTCGTCGATCTTGCGCCGTTCCTCCCCCTCGACGGGCTCGCGGAGGTCCACGACGAGATCTGTCTCGCGCTCGCGCGCCTCCCGAGCGGCTTCACGGGAGGGTCCCATCGTAGCCTAGGGATTCTTCCGAAAAATCGAGAGGATGACGTCTTCGGGGACTACGGCGAGGTCTTCGCGACCCTCGACGACCAAGACCTCGCGACGCTCGCCAAGCTCGGCGATTCCCCCCGCTGGCGGGCCCCCTCGACGAGCTCCGCGCCGGGACCCTCGGCGAAGAGCGCGATCTGCCGCTCTCCTGGGCCCAGCAGCGGTGGCTCCTCGTTCGCCACCGCGTCTATTTCCCCTGGACGACCTTCCATGAGCTGATGCCGGTCGATCGCTGGGAGGACAAGGACGACCTCGCGGGGAAAGATTTCACCCGGGAGGCGAAGGCGTTTTTTCCGAAGACTCTCCGCTTCTTGCGTCGCCTGCCGCTCGTCGGGATCGGTCGTGCGTCGATCCTCGGGCTCGCCCCGTTCCACCACGGTACGGTCCACCGTGATGCCGATCCGGACGCGGAGCCGGCCGAGTTCATCATGCTCGTCCCGACGGCCGACAAGCAGCTTTTTGTCTGGGATGACGCCGCCGCGTGCGCCCATCCTGCTCCCAAGACGCATGCCCTCTGGTTCCACGACGGCGACTACCATGGCGTCGCAGCGGCCCCCTACTTCCGGTACAGTGTGCGGGTTGACGGCCCATTCAATGATGAATTTCGCCAAAAAATCGGTATCCAAGAGCCCCTCCGATGAGTGACTTCAAACGCGTATTTTCTGTGGACGACCCTGCGATGCAGGGGGCTCAATGGTGGCAGGACAGCGTCGACGGAAACGTGGGCCTCACCCGTCGGACGACGCTCATCGCCCTCGGCGTCGGCGGAGGGACCTACCTCGCCTACCGGGCCATCGACGCCATCGCCTCCGACGACGCGCCGGAAACGACGCGCCTCGAAACGGCGCTTTCCATGCAGCGGCGCTTCGGGTGGAGCTTCGGCGCCCACGGATCGCCCCTGCGGACGCTCCCCTTCGCCGTGGCGGGGATCGCCGATGCAAAGACGGTGGGCCAGCTCGACTCGCCCCCCGCCGAGGGGTGGCTTCGCCCCTTCTACGCCGGAGTCCTTGCGGAAGCGCCGACGGCGATTCCGACGGAATCCTCCAATGAAGGGACGGAACCCCAAGCACTTGCAGGCTTGATTCCTGCGATTGTTCTGGACGGGATGGATGGCGCCTTTCGCGTAGGCGCCTGGTTCCCCGAGCACCTCCCCGGCGTGGGCGACGCCGCCCTCATCGTCGACCTCGTAGGCGTCGAGTCGGTCGCCTTCGCCGCTGGGGCCTGCGGGGCATATAGCCCCGTGTTTTGCTTCGGAAATTGGCCCCACCCCAACGGTGTCGTCGACGCCCACGGAGTCCTTGCCGCGCTTGCCTACTTCCAGCCGCTCTTCCAATCGAGCACGCAGACGGCGCAGGCGCTTGGCGGGAAGCGTTCCCCGCTGTTCTGCCTCGATGGCCAGCGGCTTGCCCCCTACGACGGAGACTCCCTCACCTTTGACAACCGCTACCGGGTGACGCTTCCGACCGCAGAAGTCCTCAAGAAGAATGGAATTCGGACCGTCGTGCACGTCGTCGCGAATGCGTCAGAGCCGGTGCGTGAGGATCTGGTCGATCCCTTCGTCGCCTATGCGGCGGCCGGCCTTGTCGTGCGCCGCGTAGCGACCGCCGAGTTCCTACCGCCTGCGGGCGAGCTGAAGCTCACGAAAATAGGCCGGTTCGCCACCGCGACTCTCGAAGCGAGCGCCAAACAACCGAAGGTTTTCGGCGGGTTTGCCGACTTCTATCGGCGCTTCTCGCTCGCCTATCCGGACGTCATGCCGCCGGCGGCCGAATCGCTCGGCGCCCTTCGTCGCGTCGGTCCGCCGGTGGAAACGTTGGCCGATGCCCCGTTCGGCAGCGCCTACGCTTGGCGCCCCCCGGCGCGGGCCCTCGCGACGCCGCCTACGCAGATCGGCCTCGTGCCGGTCGTTCTCGTCGGTGCCGCCGTCGTCGGCGCAGAGATGGCCCGGCGTCGAGGGACGTGGACGCGTGCTTCTGGAGGGTGGGGCGGATGAGCACTTCAGAAATCTTCTTTGCGATCGAGATCGCCGTTCCGCTCGCCGGATCAAACGCAGGACTAGTTGGTTACTTTCGCTCGCTCGTTCACCATCACGGCGAGGGGCCGAGCCGCGCCGATAAGGCGAAGTTCTACACAGCAGTCGCAGGTTCGCTCTATACTCAATTGCCGAATACCCTGCGTGGTATTTGGGATTACTCCGACGACGTGAACGAGGCGAAACGCATGTACGCCGACTACACGAGCGTCCTCTCGACGCGCCGAGGGGCACGGACAACGCCGTCGCGCGTCGCGAATGGGGCGTCGGCTTCCGGGCGCCCGAGCTGCCGGGACAGCCGGTACTTACAGCAACCATTGCACTTTCTGTGGTCGAGGGGACGCCGGCTGCGCAGATGATCGCCCAGGCGTGTGGCGTCCCGAAGAACGATCTCTGGACGCGTCGAACCTTCGCGTCGCTGCTTCAGTTGATCCCGCGGATTCCGTTCTCTGCGGTACGGAGTGACGTCTTTTACGTGATTCCTGGCAGCCCCGATTGGGCATTGACGGAACCCGACCTGCTGACACCCGAGTTCTCCTACCTGCGATTGATTGAGAATCGCTAGAACCAGCTCGTCCACGCCCCGGTCGTCGGATCTTGGAGGGCGTGGGCGGTGATCGAAATGCGCGGTCCGCCCCCGGAAAATGGGCGGATCTGGTGGAGGGTGCGGCTCGCGAAAAGAATCGCGTCGCCCGCTTCGTAGCGGGCATCGAGGGGGAGGATGCCCGGCGGGAGGGCGGGGGCGTCTTCCCCCGCGTAGTCGACCCCCCAGACGCGGAGTTCGCCGCCGATTTCTGGGGGGCGCAGCATCACCACGAGGGAGAGGGCCGCCGCGTTCGCGGTGTGGTGGATCTCTTGAAAGCCCTCGGTATCAAAGTGAATTACGCCGCCGGTCCGCGCGACGGGGCCGTCCTCCGGGAACACATGCACGCCGGGGCCGCACCAGCCGGGGCGCGGGAGGACCGGCGCGCCGACGAGTTCACTGTAGAGTGCACGAATACGCGCCTGCATCCCGGGGAGGATCCGCTCGACGAGGGCATCCGAGGCGGCCGCTTCCCGGAAATAATGGCGGCTCCTGCCGGTCTCGAGGTGCGTGTAAAAGGCGCGTCCGAGGGCGAACTGATCGCCGCCGAAGTCCTTCGTCCAGTGGCGCTCGGCGTCCTCCACGGAAGCGGCCCATGCGCGCGCCTCCTCGGGCGTAAGCGCCGCGCGGCAGCGGACGATCCGATGCTTCGCGAGGAGGTTGAGCGCAGTTTCTTGGGGAAAATCCGCCGCTTGCGCGTGCGGATCGTGCCCCTTGTGCTCTCGTCGCTTCCAGTTACCCTCGCTCGCCACCATGCGCCGGATTTTGCCCTTCTTCGCTCTCGCCGCTTTCACGTCCTTCGGTGCGCTTGGCTGTGCCCGGGGGCCCGATGTCGGCTCCAACCTGCCCCTTCAAAAGGTCGTCGTCTACCGGAACGGCATCGCCTACTTCGAGCGCGGCGGCAACGTCGACGAAGAGGAGATCCACTTTCACGTGAAAGAGGGGACGATCGGCGACTTCCTCGCGACGCTCGCCGTGATGGAAAAAGGGGGATCGAGCGTAAAATCGGCCGCTTTCCCGATCAGGGCCCCGGAGGACGTCCCCGAGTGTGATCCCTCCCCCGAGTACGAATACGTGCCGGTCACCAAGGAGAACGATTACCCGCGCCTCCGCCGCTGCACCGACGCCGAACGCCGCAAAATCCGGGACGTCGTCCTCTCCCTCGACGGCAAAGAGCACGACCTCCGCGTAAGCTACGTGACCGAAGCGCCCGTCTGGCGCCCCTCCTACCGGCTCGTCGTCGGCGACAACGGGAAGGCGGAAATCCAGGCCTGGGGCATCGTCCAGAACCTCTCCGGCGAAGACTGGAAAGATGTTCATTTGACACTCGTTTCCGGCGCGCCGCTCGCCTTTCAAGCGACCCTCGGGACGCCGAGCATTCCCCAGCGACCGATCGTCAGCGATGAAGGGGAGGTCGTCTCTGCGGTGCCGACCGGCGAGACGAGCCTCGCCCAGGCGGCCGACGCGGCCGCTCCCGCCGCGGTCCAGGCGCAGATGTTCGGCGGCGAAGTGGGCGATGCCTTCGGCGTCGGCGGGCTAGGCCTTTCCGGCACCGGCGAAGGCGGCGGCGGCATCGGCGACGGGATCGGGCAGGGGTTTGGTTCCGGCCACGGTCGCGCCGGCTCCAAGAAGGCCGCCGACTATGACCTCGAAGAGGCGCCGAAGAACGAACGTCGCCGCGACGCCAGGCCGTCGCCGAAGAAGCCGGCGGGGGGTGGCTACAAGGTCGCTCGCGCCGAGTCTGCGCCGGTCGCTCCGCCGGCGCCCCCGTCGTTTGCCCCTTCAGCGCCGCGAAACCTTCGCAATTTGGCGGCGGTAGCGGCGAGCGGCGCGACGACCCAGTTCACGCTCCCGTACACGGTGACCGTGCCCGACAAGAGCGCCACGATGGTGCTCCTGCTGAACAAGAGCGTCGCCGGCCAGGCCGCTTGGCTCTTTGCGCCGGATGGCGGCGTCAGCGACTCCTACCGGCACCCGTTCCGCGTCGCCCGCTTCACGAACGAGTCGGGCGGCACCCTCGAGAAGGGGCCGATCGCCGTCTTTGAGAAGGGCTCGTTCCTCGGCCAGGGGCTCGTCGACCCGCTCCCGAACAGCGCGACTGCGAGCGTCCCCTTTGCGCTCGACCGCAGCATCGGTATCGATAAGTCGAACAAGTACGAAGAGAAAGACGAGCGCGTCCTCCGCATCGAAGGCGGGGATCTCTGGCTCGAACGGGACGCAGTCACCCTCACGACCTACAAAGCCAAGAACGGCAGCGAGAAGGCGGCGAAGATCTACGTCAAGCACCCGCGGCAGAACGGCTCGCGCCTCGAAGGGGCCCCCGCGCAGACGGAAGACAACACCGGCACCGGCAGCGCGCTCGTCCCCTTTGAAGTCGCCGCCGGCGCGACGAAGGAGCTCGTCGTCGATGAGCGCCGCAGCTTCGATCGCCAGGAGGGCTGGTTCTCGCCGGTCGCCAAGAGCGCCCTCGAGAAGCTCCTCACCGGCACCGCCCTCACCAGCGACGACAAGAGCAAGCTCGACGCGCTCCTCAAGCTCCGCGCCGAAATCCTTACGAAGCGCGACGAAGTGAGCGCCCTCGACGTGACCCTCCGCGACGTGGAGCAGCAGAGCGAGGAGCTCCGCCGGAACCTCGCCGCCATCGAAAAGAACAAGCTCGCCGACAAACTCCGCGGGGAGCTCACCAAGCGCCTCTCCGAGCTCGCGACGAAGGGGCAGGAGTACGGAAAGCGGAAGGTCGAGATCGACGCCAAGCTCGCTGAGCTCGACGTCCGCTTCCGCGACGGGACCCGCCAGTTCAAGTACGACAGCAAAAAGACGAAGTAGTTGCGCGTCCGCCCGGAGCCGCCGAAGGCGGTGAGGAACCGGCGCGCACGAAGTACCCGGAGCCGCCGAGGGCGGTGAGGAACCGGCGCGCACGAAGTACCCGGAGCCGCCGAAGGCGGTGAGAAACCGGCCCCGGGAGACCCCCGCGGGCCGGTTTTTTTCTTGCCGCTAGAACTCAGAAATTCATGCGGAATTCGGTGCTCGGCCCCCTGCGACGGCAAGAAAATCGGCCTCGGGTAGATCACGAGGTTCCGTTCCGGTCCGACTTTGAGTAGTGGGCGCCGCACTAGCCATGGCAGCCCGCATCCCCATCGAACGCATCCGCAACATCGGTATCTCGGCCCACATCGACTCGGGCAAGACCACGCTCACCGAGCGCATCCTCTTCTACACCGGCCGAATCCACGAGATCCACGAAGTCCGTGGCAAGGACGGCGTCGGCGCGAAGATGGACTCGATGGACCTCGAGCGCGAGAAGGGCATCACGATCCAGTCGGCGGCGACCTACTGCGTGTGGCCGGGCTCCCAGCGCCAGCTCGAAGACTTCAACGTCAACATCATCGACACGCCAGGCCACGTCGACTTCACCATCGAAGTCGAGCGCGCCCTCCGCGTCCTCGACGGCGCGATCCTCGTTCTCGACTCCGGCAAGGGCGTCCAGAGCCAGTCGATCACCGTCGACCGCCAGATGAAGCGCTACAGCGTTCCGCGCATCGCGTTCGTCAACAAGATGGACAACCCGGGCGCCAACTACGAGCGCGTCTCGGACATGCTCCGCGAGAAGCTCGGCCACCACTCGGTCACCATCCAGGTGGCGATGGGCGCCGAAGACAAGTTCGCCGGCCTCATCGACGCGGTCACCCAGCGCGCCTACTTCTTCGACGGCGATGACGGCGAAAAGGTTCGCGAAGCCGATGTCCCCGCCGAGTACGTCGAAGAGACGAAGGCGGCCCACCAGCGCATCATCGAGAAGGTCGCCGACGTCGACGACACCCTCGGCGAGAAGTTCCTCAACGAGGAAGAGATCACCGTTGCCGATCTCCGCGCCGCCATCCGCCGCGCGACGCTCGCCCTCAAGATGACGCCGGTCATGTGCGGCTCCGCGTACAAGAACAAGGGCGTTCAGCTCCTCCTTGACGCGGTCACCTACTACCTCCCGAACCCGACGGAAGTCCGGAACGAAGGTCACGACCAGTCGAACAACGAAGAGAAGATCGTCATCGACTCCGACCCGACGAAGCCCTTCGTCGCGCTCGCCTTCAAGCTCCAGCAGGACAAGTACGGTCAGCTGACCTACTTCCGCGTCTACCAGGGCACGATCACCGCTGGCGACACGATCTACAACGTCTCCAACGAGAACCGGAAGGTCCGCGTCCCGCGTATGTTCCGTATGCACTCGGAAGACCGCGAAGAAATCCAGTCGGCGGAAGCGGGCGACATCGTTGCCTTCTACGGCGTCGAGGCGAGCTCCGGCGAAACCTTCACCGACGGCAAGGTGCAAATCACCATGACGTCGATGCACGTGCCGGCGGCCGTTATCTCGCTCGCCGTCGCCCCGAAGGATCGCGCCTCGGAAGCGAACTTCTCGAAGGCGCTCAACCGCTTCACGAAGGAAGACCCGACCTTCCGCGTGCACCAGGATGAAGAGTCCCAGCAGACGATCATCTCCGGGATGGGCGAGCTCCACCTCGACATCTACATGGAGCGCATGAAGCGCGAGTACGGCTGCGAAGTCGTCGCCGGCAAGCCGCAAGTCGCCTACCGCGAGACGATCACGCAGCGCAGCGAGATCAACTACACGCACAAGAAGCAGACCGGCGGTTCCGGCCAGTTCGCGAAGATCCTCGGCTTCATGGAGCCGCTTCCGGAAGACGCCGTCGAAGCCTACGAGTTCGTGGACGAAATCGTCGGTGGTTCGATCCCCCGCGAGTACATCCCGGCCTGCGACAAGGGCTTCAAGGACGGCATCAAGAAGGGGCGCCTCATCGGCTTCCCGGTCGTCGGCATCCGCTGCACGATCAACGACGGCGCGTTCCACGCGGTCGACTCCTCGGAAATGGCGTTCAAGACCGCCGCTCTCCAGGGCTTCCGTGAGGCCTACGTCGGCGCGAAGCCGATCATCCTCGAGCCGATCATGAAGGTCGAAATCGAAGCGCCGGTCGAGTTCCAGGGTTCCGTCGTCGGCCAGGTCAACCAGCGCCGCGGCATCATCCAGGACACGATCTCCGCCGACGTCGTCACCGTCACCGCGCTCGTCCCGCTGAACGCCATGTTCGGCTACTCGACCGACCTCCGTTCGGCGACCCAGGGCAAGGGGCAGTTCACGATGGAATTCGCGAAGTACGCCCCCGTCCCGCGCCAGGAGCAGGACGAAATGGTCAAGAAGTACAAGGAGCAACTCGCTCTCGAAGCGAAGAAGTGATTCTTCGATTCCTTCGTTAAGAGGGAGAAGAAAAGCCGGAGTGGGAAACCGCTCCGGCTTTTTTGCGTCGGCGGGGGACGCTACTTACAGAAGCCCGCCGTGCACGTGTACGTGCCGTCCGGCGCGCACGTTGTGAAGGAACGCCCTTCCACAGACGTGTACGTGTACTCCTGGGTGCCGGCCCCACACGCGACCTTCGTGCCGTCGTCCACACAGACGCCGCGCCCGCCGCTCGTCGGCACGCAGTAGCCCCGCCCGCCAAACTCGGGCGTCGGGCAGTCGGCAGAGCGGCTGCACGTGGCGTAGGCGACCGGGGCCGCATAGCAGGCGTCGACCTTCTCGCACTTCGCCTCGACGACCTTCACGGTCAGGCTCCGTGTGGTGGAGGCGCACGAGTTGTCGGAGGAATCGGCGCGCAACGTAAACGTGTAGTCGCCGATCGTCGTGGCGGTCCCCGCGAAGGTGCCGCCGGAAATTTCAATTCCTGGGGGGAGTTCCCCGCTCACGACCGTATAGACGCTCGAGCCCGCCTGCCCACCGACGGCGATGGCCCGGCCGAATTCATGGCCTTGCGCGACCTCGTAGGTCCGCGCGGCCGACTCGCTGAACGTGTTCGGCTCAAAGCCGCAGGGATAGAGCTCGTCGTCGCTGCAGGCGACGAGGGACGCGACGAGGGGGAACAAGAACCATGCGCGGGAAGCTTGCATAACGTGCCTTTGGAAGGAGTTCGGTGAGGACAGGCCCCTGTTGAAGTGGGCCGCCGTCTCGAACGGACGGGCCCACCGACGCCCCCACTCGCACCGAGGATGCCAGTCCTGAAGTGTTCGATTTACTTGCAAATGTGGCACTCGGGTTCACGATGCCCGCGCGTGCTTGTGGACGGTTTCCAGGCGCTCTTCGTCGCCAAAACGCAGCTTTCTGCCTATTCTGGCCTTCTCGCGTAGCGCGTCGTGGGAGGGTTTGCGGGGGGCATTGCCGGGCGACCGATGGAACCGGGAAGGGACCGGTCCTTCAACCGTGGACGACGGTTCACGCACCCCTCGTTCCCGTTTACGGGAGCCGTCTCACGGCACAAAAGAGCCGTCTCACGGCACAAAAGAGCCGTCTCACGGCACAAAAGAGCCGTCTCACGGCACAAAAGAGCTGTCTCACGGCACAAAAGAGCCGTCTCACGGCACAAAAGAGCCGCGGACGGCCTACTCGGCCCGTGTGACGCGCCCATCGCGGTCGACGACCAACGACTCCCGCGCGCCAAACGAGGCCGGCGGGATCCGGAGCCGCCATCGGTGGAGCCCCGGTTTCGTCGGTGTGGAGAACACGGGCGCTTTCGTGTCCTCGTCGAGGACCTTGAGTTCGACGATGCGCGGAGCCGCAGGCGTCTCTAGGTAGCTGCTCGGAATTGCAATTTACACGGGATGTGATCAAAGCAATGT
>DYPH01000070.1 GCA_020720045.1 Sorangium cellulosum
TCTCTCGCGACGCCGCTTGCAGCAATTTCGCTGGCGGTCGCGAACGGACGGGCCCCTTCGAGCGCCCCGCGGAGATAGACGTAGTGGACGCCGCCAAAGCGCTCCGCAAAGGTCGCTTCGTCGGTGAGGCCAAAAAGCCGGGCGGCGGCGAGCGTGTAGACGGCGACCTGGAGCGCGTAGTGCTCGGCGACGTTCGCTTCGAGGGCGGCGGCGTCGTAGCGATCGAGGCGGTTCGTCTTCCAGTCGATGAGGTGGATCTTGCCGGCGTGCTCAAGGACGACGTCGATGCTCCCGAGGAGGTGATCGCGGGACTCACCCAGCTGCTCGGCGAGCGCGTAGTGGAACTCGAGCTCGGGGAGCGTGCGCGCCGGGTCGACTTCTTTCAAGGAAAACAGGAGATTCTCCTCCGCGCGGAGCGGCGCGGTGAGCCCCGCGTAGGCGAGCGGGAGCGCTTCGGCGAGCGCATCCGCGTCGTAGCCGGCGGCGACGGCGAGCGGCAGGAGCGGCGCGGCGAAGGCCTCCTGGAAGGCGGCCAAATCGCCGTAAACGCCAGGCAAACCAGGCACGCCAGGCATGCTCGTGAGCGTCGCTTCGAGGACCTGGTGGACGAAATCGCCCCAGCGGGCGCCGGCCCGCGTAACGACCGGGCGCGCCGGGGCCCCTTCCGCAGGCGCTTCCGGCGTCGGGAGATCTTCGAGGGTCAACGGCGGCATAAAGGCTTGCACTTCTTCCGCTTCCGGGGGCGCGTCGTCGACGTCTCCGCGGCTCTCCACGAGGAGCTCCGCCGACGTGCGGCTCGCCAGCGAGGTGAACGAATGGGCCTTGCGCGGGCGGCAGGCGCGGAGGACCGCCTCGCGATCGAGGCGGGGGGCCGTCGGCGTCGGGAACACAAGCACTTCCGGCACTTCCGTGGGCGTTGCAGCCGTCGGGACCGCGCCCGGGACCACAGGACGAAGAGGCGGCGCGTGTTGCGCAGCGAGCACCGAAATTCCGGGCACGCGATCGGCGATCGCCGCGAGGAGCGGCTTCGCGAAAGGGAGGTAACGCTTGCCGATTTCCTTGAGCGCCTCGCCGGCGGGCGCCTCTTCCTCGCGCCAGAGGGGGAGGATCGTCCGATGGCGGGCACGCGTCAGCGCCACGTAGGCGACGCGCTCCGCCTCCTCGGCCTCTTCCTTGGCGACGCTCGCTTCAATCGCCGCAGGGAGCGCTTTTGCGATCCATTGACGACGCCCGGTCGGGCTCCGATAGACGGTCGTCGGCCCCGTGGGGGGCTTCTTCGATCCGAGGGAAACAATCGCGACAACCGGCCGCTCGAGCCCCTTGGAGGCGTGCATCGTCAGGATCTGGGCGGCGTCCCCCCGCTCGGAGAGGCGCATCACGAGATCGCGGCCGCCCGGCGGAGAGGCCTCGCCGCGGACCCAGGTCCCGAGGAGGCGGACGGCCCCTTCGAGGTCGGAAGAACGGGCCTCCTTCGCGAGAACTTCCAACAAATGCTCGAGGTTCACGAGACGACGCGCGCCGGCTTCTGCGAGGAGGAGCCGGGCCCGCGCGCCGGTCATCGCGAGGAGTTCGGCCACGAGCGCCGCCACCCCACGCCCGGCGAGCGCCCGGAGACGGCTGCGGAGCTCGGCGAGCGGGTGCCCTTCGTCGAGGGCGGCGAGCGCTTCGAGATCGTCGGCGTTGCAGCCGAAGAAGAGCGTTTGATAGGCGCGGATTTCCCGATTGCGATCGGTGGGGTGGGCGAGCGAATCGAGGAGATCGTAGAGGTCGGCCGCTTCCGCGGTCTGGAAGAGCCCCTCTTCTTTGTAGCGGGTCGCCGGGATCCCGTAGCGGCGGAAGGCCTTCGCGACGGAGGCGCCGTCGGACTTGCTGGCGACGAGGACGAAGACGTCGCTCCAGCGGAGGGGGCGCGTCTGCGTCGGATCGCGCTCGTCGTCGATGAAGCCGTGCTCGACGGTGGCGCGGAGCGCTTCGGCGACGGCGGCGAGGATCTTCCGGCGCTTGGCCGAACTGCTGATTTTTTTAGGGCCTTCCGCGGTCGGGACGAGGATCGGCGGGAGCGGGTTCCCGGCGGCGTCGACGAGGCGGCGCTCCCGGCGACCGGCGGTGACCGGGTGGCGGTAGCGGTTGTCGCCGTGGAAGAAATCGCGGGCGAGGAGGGCGTTCGTCGCTTCGAGGAGGGGCGCCGTCGAGCGGAAATTGACCGTCAGCGGGATCGGCGCGAGGCCGCTCATCGCCTCGATGCGGGCGACGGCGGCGAGGTAGGTCGGGAGGTCGCCGCCGCGGAACCGGTAGATCGCCTGCTTCGGGTCGCCGACGAGGTAGAGGCGCTTGTCGGCGCGGAGGAAGAGCGTCTCAAAGATCTTCCATTGTTTTTCGTCGGTATCTTGGAATTCATCGAGGAGGGCGACGTCATGACGGGCGCGGAGCGTCTCGGCGGCGCTCGCCGCAGCGGGGCCGCGGGCCGGGTCGAGGGCTTCGGCGACGAGGCCGATGAGATCGTCGAAATCGACAAACCCTTCCTCCTGTTTCACCGCGGCGACCCGGGCGGCGATCGGCGGGAGCATCCGCGTGAGGGCCATGAATCGGGGATCGCTCTTCGCGGCGAGGTAGGGGAGCGCGCGGCCGACGGCGCCGCCGAAGACGAGATCGTCGACTTTTTCAAAGAACGATTTCTGGGCCTTTGTGAGTTCGCCCCAGCCATCGATCGCCTCCACGCCGCTTGTCGCGAACGCTTCGAAGGCCCGGGCAACGGCGTCACGGGTCGGCTTCGTTTCGCGACCGCCGGCGGTATAGGCGGCGGTCATGGCGCGGCGGAGGGCGGCCGGCTCGGGGAGTGTGGCGGCGTCGATCTCCTCGGCAGTCGGCGCGATCGGGATTCCGCGGGCGCGGACCCCTTCCAGCTCGGCGGCGAGGGCGAGCGGGCCGCAGTCGGCGAAGGGGGCTTTGAGCTCGGGATCGCTGGCGAAAGTCGTCCGAAAGAGCTCGCGGAAAGCCTGGGCGACGAGCGGCGCCGTCGTCGTGAGCTCCAACGCGAAGGGGCGGCCGGCGTCGAAGGCGATCTCGCGGAGGGCCCGCTGGCAGTAGCTGTGGATGGTGCCGATGGTCGCCGCATCGAAGGCGCGCAACGCCGCGTCAATACGGGTGTTTTCCTCGCTCGCCGCTTCTTTGGGAACGCCGCTCTGCACGCGCTCTTCGAGGAGCCGCCGGACGCGGACGCGGAGCTCTTTGGCCGCCTTCTCGGTGAAGGTGACGACGAGGATCCGTTCGAGGGGGATCCCCTTGTCGACGACGAGATCGAGGACGAGGTGCTCGAGGGTGTAGGTCTTCCCGGTGCCGGCGCTCGCCTCGATGACGGCGTGGTTCGCGGTGATCTTCTCGAGAATTTCTGGGCGCTTGTAGGCGCGAGCATAGGTGTCAGTGCTCATCCCGGAAACTCCTTGTCGCGGATCAAGGCGGCGTGGATGCCGAGGCGCTCGTCGAGCTCGCGGGCGAGGTCGTCCTCCTCGGGGACCGGCCAGTCGCGCCACCCGGGGACCGGCCCCTTGGCGGCGTAGGGGGGGAAACGGCCGCTGGTCTCCCGGTATTCTTCGAAGGCGCGGACGCTGCGGGCGCCGTTGACGAAGGCCTCCAGCGGGGCAAAACGGGGGCGAATCGGGGCGCTTGCGTGGCCGATGAGATCCTGGAGAAAGAGCTCGGCCTCGTAGAAATCCCACTCGGGGAGCTGCTGGGTGTCCCCCTTGGCGGTCAGGTCTTCGCCGAGGGCGAGGACGCGGACGGCGGTGACCGGCTCCTGGAAACAGGTCATCAGGATCGCGCGGGCGACGACGAGCTCGGCGATCCGGAAGGCGCTGAGGTGCTTCACGATGTCGTCGGGGTTCTTGCGCGGGTGGCCGGGGAGGATGATCGCGCCGTCGATGACCGGCGGGAGCGCCCCCTGGAGGAGCCGTCCGCCGAAGGGCTGGGCCGGTCGGGCTTCGCGCCCATCGCGACCGCCGCGGCCGTCGCGATCGTCGCGACTCGCGCGACCAGGGCCCAGCTCAAAGAAGGTGATCGGCGCGCCATCTCCGCGAAAACGCTCGATGAGGGGGCCGAGTTCCGCCTCCGCCTTTTCGATGCGCGCGCTGGCGTAGGGGGCCGTCGGCAGGCGGGAGGCGACGCGATCGGCCTCCACGCGGGCGCGGAAGAGGGCGGTGGTGGCGGCGACGTCGCCAGGGCCGGCGAAGAGGGCCTCCACGACCAGGTTATCGAGGCGAAAGGCTTCGAATTCGAGGGGATCGCCGTCGCGGCCGTCGTCGTCGACCTCCTCCAACCGGAGGCGGAGGCGGGCGCGGGCCGCCCCTTGGACCGGGCAGCGGACGTAGGCGACGAGATCGGCGATGGCGAGCGGGGCGGCGGCGGCCCCTTCGCGGACGATCGGCGGAAATGACGGGAGATGCAGGAGTTTTTGCGCCGCCTCCCGGGCCGGTTCCAAGAGCGGGGCGTGGTGGAGGGCGAGCGGGAGGTCCTCCTCGGCGCTGCGGAGCACCTCGCCGAGGGCGCGGGCGTCGGCGCTGCGGATCGCCTCCGGGGAGAGGTCCTCCGGTTGGAGCTCCTGCCAGGCCGGCTCGAGGATCTCCCGGCGCGGTAGCTCGTCCGCCCGGAACCGCCCCTGGCGGTGAGGAACCGGCGAGCTCAGAGGGAGCTGGTCGTTGGAGTTGGCCAGCAGGGCGCGCTCGAAGGGGGCGAGGAGCGGCGACGGCGGGAGGGGATCGCCGCTGGTGGCGTCGGTCGCCGGCCAGGAGAGGGCGATCGCCGTCTCTACCGCACAGAAAAGCTCAAGAAAGGCGGCACGATCGCGGTCGTCGGTCAGGATGTCGCCGGGGCGGCGCTCGCCGCGGCGGAGATCGAGGGGGTCTTCGCTCGCCCGCTGGGGGAAGATCCCCTCGCCGAAGCCGACGAAGGCGACCGCCGCCAACGGAAGCCCCCGAAAGGCGGCGAGGGGGCCGCAAAGCACGCCGGGGGCGCCGGCGCGGGTCGTCGTCGGGATCGACGCGAGGGCCGCCTCGGCGAGGCGGAGGGCGTCGGCGTAGCGGTAGGTCGGCGCTGGCGCGGTCCCAAGATCCAAGCGGCGGAGCGTGGCGAGAGCGCTGAGGACCGTCGACGAGGCGCGCACGTCGAACTCGGTCTTTTCGAAGAAATACTTGCGGATCCAGGTGGAGAGCTCGTCGGCCCAGGTGGCGAGGGGCGCTTCGAGGGCGGCGAGGCGGTCGGCCTCGGTGAGCAGCTCGGAAATGCGGGCGAGCGCCGGGAGCGCCCCCGCGGGGATCGGGCGGAGGGGGCGGCGGTGCCCCTGGAGTGGAACGTCGCCGGCGGGGCGGAAGAGGGAGAGGGCGATGCGGTCGAAGCCCTGGTCGAAGGTGTGGAGGCTCGAATCGAGGTAGGTGCCGGCGAGATCCCGGGGGCGGTGGCCGAGGGCGATGCCGGCGTCGTCGAGGATTTTCGCGAGTTCTTCCGGGGTGGTGCCCCCTGCCCCTTCCCCAGCAGCGAAGGCAAAATCCAAGGCCGGCTCGCGGAGGAGGGCGACGACCGAGGCGGGGGTGCGCGCCTGCCGGGGGAAGGCGAGGAGGGCGGCGGCGCCGGCGATCCGTTGGGCGATCGCGTCGGCGTGGACGCCGTAGCCGCGGAGCGGGAGGCCGAGCTCGGCGAAGGCGCTCCGGAGGGCGGGAAGGTAGACCTCTTCGGCGCCGTCTCCGGAAGACGGCACGACAATCGCGAGTCGATCCAAGGGGATCTGGCGGTCGCGGGCCTGGGCGGTGATCCAGGAGGCGGCGAGTTCGGCTTCGCGGGCCGGGGAGCCGGCGGCGAGGAGGACGAAGCTCTCGTCGGGCGTTTCGGCGGCGTCGGCTTCGCGGGCGGCGAGGCGCTGCTGAAGGCGGCCGAGGGTCGTCGGCGGGTAGGCGGTTTCTTCGCGAAAGGCGTCGATGAAGTCGCTGTCGACGGTCTCGTTCCAGAGGCGGACCTGCTCGCGGAGGGGGCGGCCGAGGCGCACGAGGAGCTCGGGATCGCCGGCCTCTTCGAAGAGCGAAGAGCCGTACTCCTCGGTTTCCCCCGAGAAAATCGGCATCCCCTCGTCGTCGAAGAGCACCTCGTCAGCGGCTGGGCCCGCCTCCGGCGTGTTCACACGCGCGCGCGCCGTCTTGAGGTCGTCCCAGAGCTCCCGGCACGGGTTGAAGGCAAAGACGACGGTCGGCCGGTGGCGGCCGAGGGCAGCGATGAGCTGACGCGTCGCCTCGGGGACGAGGCCGGGGGCATAGAAGAAGAGGGCCGGCGGGAGGGCGGCGAGGCCGGGATCGCGGTCGGAGCCGACCGGGAGGCTCCGGAGGCGCGCGGCGAGGGCGGCGACCGAGTGGTGGTGAGGGAGCCGCGAAAGGACGCGGGCGAGGAGCGGGACCTGCCAACGGCCCGGTCCGTTCGCGACGGCAGTCGCGAGAGAGGGCGGGCCGACTTCGAAACGGGCGGGGCCGTCGCCGGTGGCGAGGGCGGCGAGCGTGGCCGGCTGGAGGATCCAGTCGGGGCGGTTCTGGGCGTAGCCATCGAAGAGCGGCGCGAGGCGCCCGGCGAGCTCGATGCGGGCCCGCGCAGATGCGTTCGTGCGCGCCGTTTCCTCACCGCCTACGGCGGTTCCGGGCGGACGCGCACCGGCGACGTAGCGGGTGACTGGTGCCGGGAGCCCGTCTTCGGCGAGGACGGCGAGGAGCCCCGCCTGAAAGGCGAGCCGATCGAGGCGAGCCGCCCGCGGTTCTCCGGGGAAAAACGCAGGAAAGAGCGGTTCGAGGAAGGCGTCGAAGGTCGGCGTGGCGACGTTGGCGACGATCCCGTTCTGGGCGGCGAGGGTGGCGAGCGCGTCTTCCCGGAGGGTGCTGTTCCCAAAGAGGAGCACCGGTCGGGCGAAAGGGTCGGTCGCCGCGCGAAAGGCCGCCAATTCCCCGGCGAGCGCGAGGAGCAGCTCCTGGGGACGATTGCCAAAGACGACGCGAAGCCCGCTCATGAGGCCCCGGAAGCTAGAACAATTAGAGCCCCTTCGGGGGGATGACCGGCGGGAACCGGTGCAAGCGGATGTCAGATCGCGGGTGGGGCCCCGATGGTGCCAGACGTGGGACAGAACATCCCCTTGGTGCGGTCGGCGCTCACTGGGGCGTGGAACGTGAATTTCGTTCGGCAACCTGCGCAGTCGCCCCGCCCTTCCACCATGCTCGGCTTCATCCCGGCGACGTATTGAACGACGGTGTTGCGGTTCACCTTCGCCTCCGAGCAGGCGTATTCGACCGCTGTTTTCAGGTCGTTCACGGAAAGGTCGCGCAAGTCCTCGGACTTGACCCAACCAACGCTGACAGTGCCACGGAGCTCCTTCGCGTCGATGCCTGTGGTCGACAGCGCGATCCCTGCCACCCGTCGGCGGATCTCTTCGAGACACGGCGTCGGCTCGGCCGCCGTCCACCCAAGCAGGAAGAACTCATCCCCGTGGGCGCGAAAGGGGGCCGCGTGTACCTCTTTGCTTGCCCCCTCGAGCACATCGGCGATCGCTTTCAGAAAGCTATCCGCCTGATCGTAGCCAAAAGCGTCATTGATGGCCTTAAAGCGGTCGACCTCGACAAACGCGAACCAAAAGGGAGCCTCGCCCTCGACCGCGTCGCATCGTTGCTCCCCAGCCCGGTGAGGCGATCGGTCATCCGTTCTGTGACGATGGCCTGTTCGACGTCGCTCTGAATCGCGCTGCGAAGGGCTTTCAGGGCCTCGTCGACCGCGCTCACGCAGCGAGCTCGCGCAGCACCGCTAGGAGTGCGTCGGAACCGTAGGGCTCCGTGGAGGGCGGGAGTTCGAGGCGCCGCGTTTGAAGAACGCCGCCCTTGGAAAACGTAACGTTCCAGACCGGTTTCTTTTGTTGGGTGCGCGCGAACGAGGTCGCCAACACCTTGATGCCCAGCGTTTCGCCACGCTCGGCGATGGCACGACGAAACGCTTCGCGGGTGCGATCACTCGCGATGGAAATGCGGGCTGCTTCGACGAGGTTTCCCGCCACGAGGGCCTGATGAAAGCTGGTCGCCATGCGGAGGAGCATACCACTGCGACGGGGCACTGCCACCACCGTCCGCGAAGCGGGGAAAGGCGCGGAGGTCTGGTGGGAGGAAAACGCCCTCGCTGGGTCCTAGGAAATTCAAGCCGCCTGCACTTTGCCCTTGCACGATGCAGCCCCTTCCGTAGCCTCCGCGCGCTCCGTTTGCGCAGCAAAGGGGGCGAAGAATGGTCCCCACAATGCCAGTACCGGGGGTGCTGGTGGGTCTTCGTTGAAGAAAGATGCTCTGATGAATATTCGTACGTTGAGTGCAGCTCAAATGGTGCAACTGTCGGCTCCGTGGGTAGAGCCAGGCCCCGCGCGGACGGTGATTGAAGCGCAGCCGATGTTGGCCGCACTCCTTCCGACGGTGGAGGCGTGCCACGGGGCGCTGTACAAAACCCAGGTGATCAAGAACCCGACGGCGACCGCCGAGGCACTCCTTGCGGAGGGGGCGACCTGCGACGAACGCCACGACGGCGCAATCCGGGGGACGTTCGCGCTGCTCGGCGCGCTTTCCGATCTTACGGCGTCTACCGCGTACGCGGAGCTCCGCGATTTTCTGCTCCCGCGCGGCATGATGCACACGCGTCTTCGCTACGATGAAGAAGCCGGAGAAGCGGGCTTGCTTGCGGCACGCCTCGCCGCCGATCCGGCAAAGAAGAAGGCGCTGAAAGAGATCTCCGTCGGCCCCAAAACGCTATTGAGCGTCGTCGAAGGGTGGATCGCCGACGCCAAGCGCCTCGGCGAAATCGAGCGCGAAAAGGCGGCCCTCGCAACCACGGACAGCGGCCCAACCCCCAGCGAAGTCCGCGATCTCCGCAATCGCTGGGCGCGCGCCGTTCGAAGCCTTGAGGCGGTCGCGGAACTCGCCGACCTCGACGAGGCGACGACGGAGCTGCTCTTTGGCCGGCTCTACGCCGTCGCCAAAGCGAACCGCCCGCGCAAAGGGACGGCGCCGGTCGACGGAGCCGACGAAGGGGACGCCTGACGAGAGCGCTCAAGGTTCGCCGATCAGCAAGGGCCCGTCCGTCGGCGTCGACCAGCAATTTTGCTGGCAGCGGCGACGCCGGAGACGGCGGGCCCACTTCGACAGGCCCCGGTCTTCGGACGCGGGGCTTTTTTTCACCCAAGACGCTTCTACCCCCACGCTTTCGGTGAAATTTTTCACCCAAAACGCTCCTACCCCACGCTTTCGGTGAAATTTTTCACCCAAAACGCTCCTACCCCACGCTTTCGGTGAAATTTTTCACCCAAAACGCTCCTACCCCACGCTTTCGGTGAAATTTTTCACCCAAAACGCTCCTACCCCACGCTTTCCGCGATCCGTGATCGCACCCAACCGCTTCCGACCACGGGTTTCTGCGATCCGCGCTTGCGACAACCGCTCGCCGGGGCGCTTCGACGGCTTCCAGACGACCGGAGCCGACGGTCGCCCAGTTCGATGGGATCTTTCCCCGGCTGGTACAAAGGCCGCACCAGCAGGCCGACGGCGCCCTCCTCGTCTGGAAGACGGTCACCGTTGGCTAGATTCGAGACGACGAGATCGGGACGCTTTGATATCGGTTACGGATGCGCTTTCCGCTCCTCTTCGCGGCCGTTACCGTTGCGTGGACCGCCTGCAGCGAGGCCTCAGACCCGGATCGTCCCGACGCCGCCGCGGATGCTGCCGTCGCGACCGACGCCGGGCAAGACGCTGGCGCCGACGCCGGTTGTTACCCCTGCGGCGAGGTGCTCCAGACGATCGTGCCGCCGGCACCTTCGGCCTGGTGCCCGACGACGGCAGCGCTCGTCTCTGCGGCAAACGCTTGCCTTTGCGACAAATGCGCCAGCGATTGCGGCGCAACATGCAGCAAGAACGAACGACCGACCGGCGCCTGCTTGACGTGCTTTTCGACGACGTGCGGGACCGCATACAACGCGTGCCTGGCCGATCGAGGGCGCTGAGCGGGGCGCAACGGCGGTCCGTCGGAAGGCCGGAAGGTCTTCACGAGGTGAGGTCGAAGCCGGAGCGCTCCTCGGTGCCGTTCCCGCTCACGAAGTAGAAGACGGCGATCGCCGCCGCGCCGAGGGCGCAGACGCCCAGCGTAACGAAGGGCGGCAACAGGCGAGTGACCAACGGCGCGAGGAAATTCATGACGGTACCGACGGCGACGAAGCTCGAAAGGGCGATCGTCCCCTGGGTGCGGCCGTGGCCGAAAGAGGCGAGCGTAAACAGGCAGATCGTCGTGAACTGGCTGGCGAGTTCGACCAACAGGAGCGCCCCCGGGAGGAAGTTCATCACGACGCTGGCGACCGCGCAGACGGCGAGACCGATCCCGGCGAGGCGGAAGAGGCCGGTGCGGCGCCCCTGGAGGGAAAACAGCGTGCCGGCGACGAGGGCGAGGGCGGCGGCGCCGAAGTCGGTCCCGAGGATGCGGCTCCATGAATAGGCGAGGTGGAGTTCGCTGTTCGTGTAGCCGGCGACGTCGAGCAGCGAGAGGAGGCCGCTGCCGACCAGCGCCAAAAGGACGATCGGCGCGACCTTGCGATCGATGGGGGCCTCTTCCTCGGTCGCGGGGACGTCGTTGAGGGCGGGGCCGCGCGCAAGGAACGCAAGGACGCCAGCTACGAGGAGCGGCACAAGGGCGACCAGCGCCCCGACCGACGAGGCGTGTTCGCCAACCATCTCGCGGAGGGGCGCCGCGAGGGCGGGGGCGATCACGCCGCTCAGCGTCGCGAGGCCGAAGAGGCCGGCGGTGCCGACGAGGCGCTCACCGATGGAGGCGCGGCTAAGCCGTTCGCCGACGGCGGCGAGGAGCGCCGACTGGAGTCCGCCATGGGCGACCGCCCCGAGCAACAGCGCCCCTTTTGCGAGGGAAGGCTCCGGAACGACGGCGAGCAGCGTGGTGAGCGCCATCCCGGCGAGCGCAAACAGGATCGCGCGCCGGGTACCGACCGCGAAGGCGACGACGCCGAGGAGCACGGCGCCGGCAATGCCCGCAAACCCGATAAACTGCCACATCTGGCGGCCGTCCTCGAGGGGGACGGCCCGGAGGAGGTACCAAGCCCCCTGGGCGAGGGCGAAGGCTGCAATGAGCAGCAGGTAGGGCACACCGAGGGGCGCCGAACGGGGGGCGACCGGCGCGGCGGGGCCCGGCATCCGGTAGGCGAGATCGAAGGGGTCGAGGCCGCGGCGGTCCATGGGGCGCGAAGCTACCGGGGGGCGCGCCGCGAAGCGACCGTTCAGCGGCGCGTCACGTAGAAAAAGTCTCGGTACCAGGAGCGCTCGACGTACTCGGTCGGCTTGTACTCGGCGGGGATGAGGCTGCTCTTCGCGTGGGGCGGGTCGGTCGGGCCGCCGTCGTGGCTGTAGAAGAGGAAGCGGGGGAAGGCCTGGTTGACGTCGAGCATGGCGATGTCGACGGCGCCCGCGGCGGTGAGCGCTTCGGCGATGCTCTTGGCGCTCTGGGAGTCGCCAACACCATAGAAGAGCACCTTTTTCTCTTTGTCGAGGCCGATGGCGCTCCGCCGGATGACCGTCTCCCCGTCGACGGAGACCCCCCAGCCGGTCGCGGCGTCGGCGAGGCGCGCGGAGGCCTGCCCCTCCTCGGCGAGGCAACGGGGTGTCTGCCGGAAGCTTTTCATCTCCGCGCGGCGGGCGGCGAGCTTGCTCCAGGTGCCGATGGCGAAGGTGCCGTCCTTGAACATCACGAAGGTGCAGGAGGCGTCCTTCGGCGGGAGGATCTCGACGCCGTCGGCCATCATTCCAAAGTGGCCATGGACCGCCTGCCAGCCGCCGTTAAAGGCAGCGATCATGCGGGTATAGTCGGCGGGGGGCACCTTGCCGGGGCGCTGGGCGCGCTTGACGGTTTCGCTCTCCGGCTCCGAGGTGCCGGCGACGGCGTCGACACGGACCCGAAGGGCATCGAGGGCGAGGACGGCAACGACCGAAAAGGGGCGCTTCGGATCGGGGTGGACGAGCGCCTTGGCAAAGACCGGTTTTTCCGGCGGATTTGCCGTGGTCACGGCGACGTCGTCGGCGACCGGGTACCAGGTCCCATCCTGGGCGGCGGCGACCTTCGGGTAGGGCGCGGCAAACGACGGCGGCGGGAAATAGCTGGGGACCGCCGAGGCGGAAGCCGATGCCGAAGGGGTCGGCACCGGGGCGCCACCCCCGGTATTTCCTGGGGTTCCGGCGCCACCGGCCCCCTCGGGCGGCGGCGTCCAGTATTCGGTCGGTTTGTCTTCGCCGTGCCGGTAGGTCTCCCAGCGGTCCTTCCAGCCGTAGACGGCGTCTTCGACGGCGGCGATCGCCTTCGGCCCGAGGATCGCGCGGACGCCATCGACGGTCGCCGGGACGACGGCGGGGATCGTCAGCGCGGCGATCCCGTAGGCGGCGCCGATCGCGAAAAGCGCTCCAAATACCCGACGTTTCGTGAAGCGACGCTTCGGTGCCGCCGGACGCAAATCAAGCGGGCGAAGCGCCTCCGGCGGGGCGCTTTCGGGGCCACTCTGGGTCTCCGTCCTGCTCGCCGTTTCTTGAACAGTTGCATCCGTGCGCGCCGTTTTCTCACCGCCGGCGGCGGTTCCGGGCGGACGCGCAGCCGGCCGCAGCGGCTTCTCCGAAACGGGGAACCGGGGCGAGCTGTCGGGGACGGTGGCCGGGGCGTCCGACGGAGGGGCGAAGTCGTTCATCGGTGGGGTGCGAGGGGAACGCGGACCGTCGCGTCGCTATTCGAAGCGCCCGCGAATCCGCGTCGCAGCCTCGCACACCGAGGGTCTGTTTGAGAAGAAGCCGCTCAGAAGACGCCACCGACCATGCCGCCGGTCGGCGTCGGCACGATGAAGGCGTTCGTCTTGGGGGCTTCCCCCTTTTTCTCGTTCGGTTTCCAGGAGATCAGCTTGTAGGCCGAGTAGCCGCCCGCCGCGATCGCCCCGACGATGCAGACGTCGGCGATGACGCTGTAGGTGCGCACCGTTGAGCGCTGATCGTCGAGCGCCTGCCGGCTGACCGGGAAGGTCTTCTTGAGATGCCAGTGACCGTCGCGCCAACGACGAAGACGCCGGTCGTCGCGAGGCCGACGAAGGGGATCGGGCGCGCCTCCTCCTTCACGACCTGAATTTCACGCGCATTTCGGAGCTCGACCTTCACCGAACTCGGCTCCCCGCCGACCATTTCGACGACGCGGCTCCACGGCGCCTTCTCCGGATAAACCGCGGAGATTTTGCGGCGCCCGGCGTTCACGACGACGACGCCATCGAAAGGCGCTTTCCCAACGAGCACATCGTCGACGTAGATCTCGGCGCCGGCGACGTTTACATCAAAGGTCACTTTGGAGACACGACCGCGCAAAAGACCAATCTGATCCTTGACTTGGCGGGCCTGCTCCGGGCTGACGTCGGCGCCGCCTTCCTTGATGAAGCGGTCGTAGAATTCGAGCCCTTTTGCGTAATCTTTGAGGCGCTCGCTCGTGACGCCAAGGTTGTACAAAAGGCGAAAACTCGGGGAGAGTTCGTAGGCCTTTTTGAACTCGGTGAGCGCGGCGTCGTAGACCTCATCGTCGAAGAAATCGAGCGCCTTCTGGTAGTGCTCGCGCGCCTCTTTCTTCGAATCTTTCGCCTCATCCCCCGGCTTGACGTCGGTCGGCTTGGCATCCCCGCTCTTCGCGTCGGCCGGCTTGCCATCGGCCGGCCCCTTCCCTTGCGCGAACGCGAGGTGGGGGGCACTGAGGAGGAGGAGGCCGGAGAGCGTCGCGCAGTGCGTTCGAGAAAGGCGCATGAACATCCTAAGGATTCGGGACAGTTGGCACGTGTGGCCGCCGAGGCCTCATCGTGTGCGCACGCAGGCAAGAAGCGCGCCGCAGGCTCAGGCGGCGGAGACGTAGGCGACGACGACGGTGACGTTGTCGCGACCGCCGCGGGCGTTGGCGAGGGCGACGAGCTCATCGACCGCGTATTCGGGGGTCGCGCCGAAGCTATCGAGGGCGTCGTGGATGAGCGCGTCCTCGAGCATTTTCGTAAGGCCGTCCGAACAGAGCAGATAGACGTCGTCCTCCTCCGGCCGGCCGCAGATGACGTCGATCTTGACCGACGGCGCGATCCCGACGGCGCGCGAGAGGTTGCCGCTCATCGGGCCGGTGAGGCCGAATTCGGCCATCGTGTGGTCTTGGGTGAGGCGCTCGAGGTGCCCTTTGCGGAGTCGGTAGCAGCGGCTGTCGCCGACGTGACCGAGGTAAAGGCGCCCAATCTCGGGAACAAAGTGGGTGACGACCATCGTCGTACCCATCTTCGCGAGGCTCGGATCGCTCTGCGCGCGCTGGAAGATGGCGGCGTTCGCTTTGGCGATGCCGATGGCGACGGTCGCCGAGCGGCTCGGAATCTCGGCGACCGCCCCCGAGAGCGATTTCCCCTGCTGGCGGAACACCGTCTCCAAGGTCTCCGTCGCCATCTGGCTCGCCTCGGCGCCGCCCTTGTGGCCGCCCATGCCGTCGGCGACCGCATAGCAGGTGAGATCTTCCATGAGATTCACCGAGTCTTCGTTGCGCTTGCGGCGGCGTCCGCGGTCGGTGTTGGCGCAGGCGATCACGCGGAAGGCAGGGAGCCCCTCGCGCGGTTCGTCGTCGGCCCCTGCATCACAGAGTTTGGCGATGAATTCGTCAGGAATCCCGCCTGAATAGCCCTCATCGTCGTCCTCGCCACCGCGGTCGTTGCCTGGGTCGTCGAAGGCGGGCGGAAACGCGTTGGAGGGGACGACCGCCTGGACGCGCGCAGTCGCGTTCGGATCGACCATCGCGACCGGCGGCGTGAGCGGCGTCGGCATTTCGAGGATGCTCGAAGGCATCGAGGCTGCCGTCGTCACCACGGGGTGGGAAGGGTCCCGAGGGCGCGGCGACTGAGGGAGCGAGAGCGGCGCCTCGATGGGGCTTGACGGCGCGTCAAGGGTCATCGGGCGGGTGGAGGCGCGGGGCGGCGACTCAAAAAGCGCATGCAAATCGGTCACTTGCGGGGCCGCACCAAAAGAACCGGGCGCCGGCGACAGCGAGCGCGGCGGCGGCGCGGGGGCGTCCAGGGTCCGCGCCGTCGCCCCACTGGCGGAGGGCGGCACCCCGAGTTCCGGATCGTGGGTCGCCAGCGGAAGCTCGAAGTCGATCGCCCCCATCGGAACAACCGCTTTCGGCGGCGCAATCGGCTGGTGGTTCATCGAGCCAGGGAGGTCCTCGGCCGTCAAAGCACGCGGCGGCGCCTCCGAAAGGACCACAGGCGCCTTCGGACGGAGGACGAACCAGGCGATCGCTGCGAAAAAGGCGACGACGAGCAGGAGGGCAAGAATCGGAACGACCATAGGTACGTGCGGGGGCGACCGGAACCGTCACAGAACGTGACCCTGCGGCTGGGCCCCTACGTTGCTGAAAGAGTACTGTGCTTTCCCTTGCGTTGACTATCGGATCTTCGCGGGGCGCTTGCAGGAAGCACCAAGCGGCACACGGTGCCGACAACACTCGCCGAAAAGGTGAAACCGTGTGGTGTAGAGCCCGGAACGCTCTCGTTCGATGGCGCGGAGAGTCCGAGAAAAGCCGTTCATTCCGTCGAGAAGAGTACACCGCGGAACGGGCGATCGACGGGAGAAATTGCGAAAATCGCTGGGAATTGCAGGGCTTTTTGTGGCAAAGCCGGCCACACTTGTGGCACGGACGGCCACAGGTCAATCGCGGCACTCAGTCGCGCTTCCCCGCGAGTGCGACGGCCGGGGGGCGACCAGCTTTTCCGGCGACGCCGACAACAAGGAGGACGCCGGTGAGGATGAACGCTCCGGCGAGTACCAGCGAGGGGCTGAGCGGCTGACCGAGCTGGACCCACGCGAGCAGTCCCGCGAGGACCGGCTGGAGGGGGATGTAGGCGGTCACCGTCGACGCTTGGCTGCGACCGAGGGCCCACGCGTTCGCCACGTAGGCGAAAATCGTTGGAACTGCGATGACATAGACCACGAAGAGCCAGCCGCGCGCCGTGAAGTTCGGCAGGTCACGGAGGAGCGTCGGAAGCCCGAGCGGCGCGAAGGTGATCGCTCCCCAGGTGAAGATCCAGGTCGCTACTGTGACGGCACTCAATCGCTGGACTGCGCTACGGCTGAACACGACATACGCCGCGTACGAAAGGCAATTTACGACAACGAGCACCGCCCCCGCGTCGATCGACCGGAGGCCCGTGAGCGTGACAACGCCGATGCTGGCGACGCCAAGCCCCAAGAAAACTCGCAAATTCGGCTTCTCACGACCGAAGAGTACCGCGAGCCCCGTCGAGAAGACCGGGATCGCCACCGCGAGCAGGGCGACGACCGTTGGAGAAGTACGTTTGAGTCCCATCAGAAATAGCATCTGATTGAGCGTAATTCCGAGGAGCGAAAGCCCAAAGAGGGTCCGATGCTCCTTCCCGGGGACGCGGTGGGGGTGGACCTCGCCGGGTACCGCCGCCCGGCGATCGCGGAACAGGGCCCAGACGTGGAAGAAGAGGGCGGCGCCGACCATGCGCACCATCGCGACCGACCATGGGTCGATCCCCTCCCCGCCCTCGGCGCGCGGCGCCATCGCAAGCTTCGACTCGACCGCCTGCGAAGCGAACGCGAGCTGGACGAAGAAAAGTGCAAGGTGCACCTTTAGGCCGACCGAGCCACGTCTGTGGGGGTCTTCAATGGGCGATGTCGTCTCCTGGGCAGGCACAGTGCGCCCGTAGCGGGCGGCGACCCCGGCGAAAAGCCCGAACTCGCAGTGCCATCGGTCAAACAGGTGGGCTAGAGCACCCGTGGATCCTAGGAAGGCGTCGGCCCCCGCTCGGATTGCGCCCTTTTTCAAGGACGTAGCCCCGCGGCCGCCGAAACCAACCCCCGGATCTCCCACCGCCGCACCGCATCCCCGGCGCGGATGGCCCTTTGTCGAAGCGATCCACCATGTTCTGGTCCTCCCTCCCCCATCTCGGAAGCGCCCTGATCCTCCTGATCATGGCCGCGGCCACGTACACGTTCGTCGTTTCACTCCGCGCGGGGACGACCGGCAGCGTACGGACCCTGCAAGCGGCCCGCACCGGCGCCTATGGCACGGTCACGCTCGTGGCGGTCACCGTGCTTGCGCTCGCGTATGCGTTCGTAAGTCACGATTTTCGCATCCGTTACGTGGCCCACTACTCGGACCGGAGCATGCCGCTCCCCTACCTCTTCACCGCCCTCTGGGGCGGCCAGGATGGGTCGATCCTCTGGTGGCTGTTCCTCCTGTCCCTCTACGTGGGGGCCTGCGTCAAATGGCTCGGGAAGAAGTACGTCGAGCTCCAGCCTTACGTGATTGCCACGTTTATGGCGGTGTTCCTCTTCTTCACGATGTTGATGGCCTTCGCCGCGAATCCCTTCGGAACGGCGATTGGTGGTGCCAAAGTAGACGGTGAGGGGCTGAACCCGCTCCTCCAGAATTTCTATATGATCATCCACCCGCCGAGCCTTTATACCGGCTTTGTCGGGTGCACGGTCCCCTTTGCGTTCGCCGTCGCGGCGCTCGTCACGGGCCGCCTCGACACCGAGTGGATCAAGGCGTCCCGCAAATGGATGCTCTTCGCCTGGATGTTCCTAAGCATCGGAAATGTGCTCGGAATGCTCTGGGCCTACGAAGAGCTCGGCTGGGGTGGCTATTGGGCCTGGGACCCGGTCGAGAACGCCGCCTTCATGCCCTGGCTGGTCGCCACCGCCTACCTTCATTCGGTGATGATCCAGGAGCGCCGCGGCCTCTTCAAAGTCTGGAACTTCGCGCTCGTCACGTTCACCTTCTTCATGACGATCTTCGGGACGTTCCTCACGCGTTCCGGGATGATCGCGAGCGTCCACTCCTTTGCTCAGTCGAGCATCGGTACCTATTTCGTCGGCGCGCTCGGCGTCATCTTCGTCGCGGCGCTGGCGCTCATTCTCTACCGGTGGCCCGAACTCCGCGGCTACCCGAAGGAGCCACGTGTCCGCAACGCCGCCCTCGGTGCCGGCCTTGTCGTGGTGCTCCTCCTCGGTCCCGGCATCTGGGCGCTCAGCTTTGTGCTCACCGGCAACAAGGTGCTCTATGCGCTCCCGATCGTGGCGGCGTTCGCCCTCTTCGCCGCCGTCGAGCTCGTCTTCCGTCGCATGAGCGGCGGCGCACGCCCCGCAGCGAACGAGCCACGCATCGAGTCGCTCGCCTCCCGCGAGTTCACCTTCGTGATGAACAACTGGGCGCTATTGACGTTCCTCCTGTTCGTCCTCGCCGGCACGACCTGGCCCCTCTTTTCCGAGAAATTCCTTGGGGAAAAGGTCTCCGTCGGCCCCCCGATGTACAACCAACTGATCCAGCCGCTCGCGCTGATCATCTACATCCTGATGGGGGTCGGGACGCTCTTCGGCTGGAAAAAGACCAGCGCCGACGCCTTCAAGAAAATGGCGGTCGCCCCCGTCGTGGCGGCCATCGTCGTCGCCGTGCTCCACGTCGCCTTGGGGGCCCGTTTCGGCTACGGCGCCTTCGTCTGGTCGCCGGCGGTATACCCGGGCGCTTTCGGCAGCTTTTTCCGCGCGTTGAACGCCGTTTCCCCCCTCCTCGGTACGACGGTAGCCGCCTTCAACGCCGCGATCGTGATTCAGGAATTCGTCATCCTGATCAAAGCGCGCATCAAGTCGGGTTCAAACACCACTCCGATGGCGCTCTTCTATGCGGGTGGCATTCTTGGCATTGTCCACACGCTCTTCACGCTCCCGACGACCGGCCGTCGCCGCTACGGCGGCTACACGATCCATTTCGCGCTCGTCGTCATGCTCCTCGGTTTCACCGGTCAATCGTGGAACCGCTCGGAAGAAGCCTCCCTCGCGCCCGGTCAATCGATGGAAGTCGAGGACTATCGCCTCGAGTACCAGAAGCCGCGGATGGACGTCGACGCCGAAAAGCGCGCTGTTTCCGCGGAGGTGAACGTCTACAAGAAGGGGAAGTTCATCGGTTCCGTCGACCCAGCCAAGTACATCTACAAGAAGATGCCGGGCAATCCGACGACGGAAGTCCGGATGCTGCACTCGATCCGTGACGATCTCTACGTGATTGTCGGCAGCATCAACCCGCAGACGAAAGTCGCGGCGCTCCAAGTACATGTGAACCCGCTCGTGAGCTGGATCTGGCTCGGTTGCCTGATTCTGATGTTCGGTTCGGCGGTTTGTCTCTGGCCGGATCCGCGCACCGACGAATCCCGCGTCTTCCGCTTTGCGCGCGGCATGGCAGCGACGGCGGCCGCCACCTTCTTCGGGATCCTCCTCGCGACGCTCCCGGTCAACGCCTACGCCCAGGGGAGCTCACTCCACTCGGGGACGGTGAAGATCGAAAACGACAAAGAACGCGAGATCTTTACCTCTCTCCGCTGCATGTGCGGGACCTGCGCTCGTGACCTCCTCTCCACCTGCGCGTGTGGCACCGCCGAAGAGGCGCGTGCGCGCATCCGCTCGAAGATGGAAGCGGGCGAAACCAAAGACCAAATCGTCCTCGCGTACAAAGCCCAGTACGGCGTCGAGGCGCTCTCGGTGCCGCCAAACGAGGGGGCTCAGCGCGGCATTTACCTCGTGCCGGCGGTCACCGCCGTCGCCGCGACGGTGGCGGTTGGCGTGATGCTCCGCCGCTGGAAGACGGCCCCGAAGCCGGAACCGGCGAAGGCGACGCCGACGGACAAAGCCGACACCGATCAGAGCGACAAACTCGACGCCCGTCTCGATGACGAGCTCTCCAACCTCGACGAGTGAGCCCCATGAGCGAAGAGACGCGTGGGGCTACTGTCCCGAAAAATAAGAAGAAAAAAGCCAAGGCGCCCGCCTCTGCCAAAGGGCCGACCCTCGAAGCGAGCGGCGAGAGCGACGGCGGCGAAAGCACCACCAAAGCCGACGCCCTGGATCCCCGCGACTCGAAGGACGAGCGGGACGCCAAGAGCGCCGACGAACGCCAAAACGCGGTGCGGCTCGGCTACGGGACGGCGCTCGCCGCAGGCGTCCTCGGCACCGGGATGGCCGTCACCCTCGGCCCGGCGCCGGCGGTAATGACCGTCGCCGGGATCGGGCTCCTCGGCGCCATCGGCTTCTTCTGGGCGAGCGTGCGGACCCTCGCCGGCGACGCCCCGCTCCCCGAGGACTTTGAGGAGCTCGAAAGGAACGGCTCCGCGCGACTCGCCTCCCCTGCGGAGGCTCGCAAAGCGACGATTCTCTTGCAATTGAAGGATCTTGAGCGGGAACGCGCCCTCGGCAAGCTCAACGACGAAGACTACGCGGAGCTCCGCGAGTCCTACCGGGAGCAGGCGAAGGCGGCGATCGCCGAAGTCGAAGCGGAAACGGCCGCCAAGATGAGCGAGGCCGAGCAGCTCGCCGCCGATCACCTCGCCCGCCGCGGCGTGAAGGACGACTATCGGCAACCAGCCCCACGGCCCGCTGCAGAGACGCGCCCGAGGTCGGAGGTTGAAGTGAAGGCAAAGAAGTGCCCCGTTTGTGGCACTGAAAATGACGCCGACGCACGTTTCTGCAAGGCCTGCGCGCACACGCTGACGGAACCGACCGAAAAGGGGACCGACGACGGCGCAGCCGACGAAAAGACCAAAGATGCCGCCGAAAAGGATGAAGCATCGTGAGCACTGCACGGAAGATCATGAAGACGCAGGGGGCGCTTCGGCGCTGGGTCGCCTATCTCGGTGCGGCAAGTACAATCACCGTTTCGACGGCTGCACTTGCTCAGGACAATCCGGGATTTAAGCCTCCGCCGACGCCGACTTCGGCGAACGGTCACGTCGAGCAGGCGGCCAAGGAGGCGGCCGAGGCCCGTTCCGCAAAGCCGACGGCGAACGCTTCGGCGGCCCCGGCGGCAAGCGGTTCCGCGAAGCCGGCAAGCTCCATTGGGCCCGTCGATCCAAACGCGCCGCTGCCCGCGAATCATCCCGGGGGCGATCCGAGTGATCCTCATGGCCACGGCGATCACGACAGCGACGGAATGAGCGCATTGAACGGCGTGTTCAAGCCGCCGCCGGATGCGGTGAAAGAAGACCTTACGCTGCCTACCGGGACCCTTATTCTTAGCTTTGAAGATGCGAAGAAGAAGCCGATTGGTGGCTTTGAAATGAAGCTCGCGATCGTCGAAAACTCGATTGCGAATGGTGATTCCCGCAGCTATCTCAACCGCGCGGTGGGCGCCGACGGCACCGTCCGTTTCGACGGTCTCGGTACAAAATCGAACCTCGCCTATCGAGTGAGTGTCCTTCGCGACGGGGCGACCTACGCGCTCCCCCCCTTCCGAATGCCTGAAAAAGGCGGCATGGATGGCGTCCTTCACGTCTACCCGGTTTCCCGTGAACTCTCGGGCAGCGGCGCCATCGTAGCGTCCAAAGCGGACGTCTACCTTGAACTCAAAGACGATCGCGTCCAGTTCGAGGAGAACATCAGTATCTATAACTTCGGGGAAGTTACCTGGGTTCCCCAGGAAGTAGTCATTGCCCTCCCCGAAGGATTTACCGCCGTCAGCGCTGGCGAGCAGATGAGCGATATCGGCATCGATCCCGTCGAAGGGAAAGGGGTGCGACTCAAAGGGACCTTCGGCCCTGGCCCCCACGACCTGACCTTCCGCTATCAAATGCCCTACAGCGGCGGAACGACCCTCAGCGCCCACACAGGGCTGCCACCCCACGCCGTCTCGGCGCGCGTAATTACTCCGTCGGGCGGCGGACTTACACTCGACGTCCGCGGCTACCCGCGGCCCCAGGTCGTCACCGGCGACGAGGGGCTCAAGTTCCTCGTCACCGAAAAGGAATTCCAGCAGGGGGAGCCGCTCGATGAGGGCGTGGAACTCACCGTCGGAGGCCTCCCCGGCGACAGCCTCGCCGCAAAGATCGTGACCGGCGTCTCGATGCTGCTCGTCGTCGCCGCCGCGATCGCGTTTCGGCGCCGCGGCGACAAAGCGATCGATCCCCGGCAGCTGGCCTCGGAAAAAGCGCGTATTCTCGACGACTTGGTCGCCCTCGAGGCGGCTCGCCGGGAAGGTGTCGTCGGTCCGAAGAACTACGAACGCGAGCGTAGGGAACGCCTCTCGACCCTCGCGCGCATCCTCGCCCTCCTCGACGCGACCGCCCCAGCGAAGCCCTAAGCGCGCCGCTCGCCCGCGGTTCCCCCTTGCGGCCTGCGCGCGACTGGCGCGATCGTGGAGGGATGCAGTCTTTCTCCTTCACGCAGGCCAACGGCGCTCCAAAAACCGTCCAAGGCTACCGCTATGCGCCACCTCGGGCCGGATCACGGCGCTTCGTAGCGGCCACTCCGCGGACGCCCCGCCAGGTCGACCTGCGCCCTTTCCTCACGCCCGTCGAGGATCAATCTGCGACCAATAGTTGCGCGGCGAACGCCGTCGCAGGGGCCGTTGAGTATCTGATCAAGCGAGCCCATGGCGATGAGGGCTACGACGTAAGTCGTTTGTTTATCTACTACAATGGGCGCGCAGCAGACGGGGAAGAGATCGAAGATGAAGGCTGCGTCCTCCAGTCGGCGATCGCCGGACTGGAAGAATCCGGAGCCTGCTCGGAGGAGACCTGGCCCTTTGACGAGGAGAACGTCAACGAGCCTCCGGACGACGATGCCTTCGCGGAGGCCGAGAGCTTTTCTATCGAGGGTGCCGAACAAGTTCCAACAAACTTGAACGCTTGGCGTGCGGCCCTCGCCGACGGTCATCCGATCATTTTTGGGTTGAAGCTCTTCGGATCGTTCGACAAGCACCGAAAACCGGGCCTCGTACCGATGCCTACGTCGAGCGACCTCGGCCGGGAAGGTCACGGCGGTCACGCCATGCTTTGCGTCGGATACTCGGACGTCGACGAGGTATTTATCGTTCGGAATTCTTGGGGCGAAGAGTGGGGTGATCGGGGGTATTGTTACCTCCCCTATCGCTACGTGATGAATCCCGACTATAACTTCGATGATTCCTGGATCATCCGGAGCGTCGACGTCACCGAACCCGACGAGTCGACCTGGTCCGACGACGAGGAGTCGCTCCTCACGGCGATCGGCGACGCGGTTGCCGGCCTCGACGAAGAGGGGCACGCGGCGTTGCTTGAACGCCTCGGGGAAGTGCCTGTGGACGTCCGTGTCGGCCTCCTCTTCCTGGCCGCCGCAGGGGCCGACGGCGCGCTCGAAGACGACGAAATCGCCGAGGGGGCGAGCCAGCTCGCCGAGATCCTCACCGCCAGGACGCCTTGCGCAAACTGCGGGTGGTCGACCCGGCCTGCGGCTCGGGCGCCTTCCTCGTCGCCGCCTTTGATGCGCTCGCCCAGGAGTTTGAACAGGTCAACCGCACCCTCGCCGAACTTCAGGGGGGGAGCTTCAGCCTCTTCGATCTCACGAAGACCGTGCTGAACGAGAACCTCTTCGGCATCGACCTCAACGGCGAGTCGGTCGAGATCGCACGGCTCTCCCTCTGGCTCAAGACCGCCGAGCGCGGGAAGAAGCTGACCTACCTCGACCGAAACATCCGCCGCGGCAACAGCGTCGTGAGCGATCCGCGCGTCGACCCCCACGCCTTTGATTGGGGGAAGGGGCGAACGGCGCAAGCCTTCCTCGAAGACGCCGGGAACTACGCTGGCGAGGCCGAGGAGATCGACGCGCGCTGGCGGGAGGGCTTCGACGTCGTGCTCGGGAACCCGCCCTACGTGCGCCAAGAACTCCTGACCGCCTTCAAAGACCACTGGAAAGAGAAGTTCTCGGTCTTCGACGGCACCGCCGACCTCTTTGTCTACTTCTTCCAGCGGAGTCTTCAGGTCCTGAAGCCGGGGGGCCGGATGGCCTTCATCGTCTCCAACAAATGGATGAAGGGGGGCTACGCGGAGCGCCTTCGTGAGCTGCTCGCGCGCGAAGTCGTGATCGAGACCATCGTCGATTTCGGCCACGCGCCGATCTTCCCGGACGCCGATGCGTTCCCCTGCGTGATCGTGTTGAAAAAGGAGGCACCGGCCGCCACCCACGACGTTCATGTGACGAAGTTCCCGCGGGAAGAACTCGGAAAGGAACTGATCCCGAGCTACGTCGACCAGCACCGGTTCCCACTCCCCCAAACGAGCCTCGACCGCGCCGGATGGCCCCTCGATCCGCCGGCAGTCGCTGCATTGATGGAGAAGCTGCGCCGCGTCGGGACGCCGCTCGCCGAGTACGCGAACGCGAAGCCCTATTACGGAATTAAGACCGGTTGCAACGAGGCGTTCCTCGTTGATCAGGCGACCCGTGATCGTCTCGTGCGCGAGGACCCGCGTTCCGCCGAGATCTTGAAAAAATACCTGCGCGGCCAGGACGTCACCCGCTGGGCCCCTGCCTGGGACGGCCTCTGGATGCTCGTGGTGCGCTCCAGCGAAAACCAGCCGTGGGCGTGGAGTGCCTCACCGACGGAGCGCGATGCGGAGAAGGTTTTCGCGTCCGAGTTCCCGGCGATTTACGCCCATCTCAAGCCACTCGAAGACCGCCTTCGCAAGCGGAGCGACCAGGGGCGCTATTGGTGGGAGCTTCGGTCGTGCGCCTACTACGATCTGTTTGAGAAGCCGAAACTTCTATACCCAGACATCATTTGGAGCCCCTCATTCTCATTTGAGCTGCAGGAATCGTTCCCAAATAACACGTCATATTTCGTCCCAACGAGCGACCTCTGGCTTATGGCGTGCCTAAACTCACCCGTTCTCTGGAGCTACATGTGGCGCACAGCGCAACACGGCAAGGACGACGCGCTTCGGATGTTCGGCGAGTACGTTTCAACGCTGCCAATTGCCCCGCGCCCGGCAGAGTTCTCGAGAATCCAGAGTTGGATGGAGACTGCAGGCGCGTTGGTAACGACGAATCACTCACAACAAACCGCACTTTCGGACCTGCTTCAGGTCCAGTACGAGGTCGAGAAGATCGGCAATACGCTCTCGGACCCGGGGAAGCTGAACCAGGACCTCTTTATGGACGAGATCCTGAAGCGCCGGCCCAAGAAGTCGCCGCTGAGCCCCGCCGGCCTCAAGCAGCTCCGCGCCCTCTACGCGAGCGAGGTCGAGCCGATGCAGGCGCGCTTGGCTGCACTCGCCAAGTTGGAGCGCGCGATCGCCGACGAGGTTCACAAGGCCTACGGGCTGACCGCCGCCGACGAGCAACTCCTCTGGGAGACGGCTCCGCCGCGCATGCCGGTCGGCCGCTGAGCGGCGAAAACCGGGGGGCTCTTTTTTTCGAGCCCCCCCACTTTCCGCTTGCCGAGCCCCCGCGCTTTCAGCGACCGTTTCGCCGCAAATTCCAACCCAGAGCGGGGGATCTCATGGCGAAGAAAGTAAACGAAAAGAGCCTCTTGCAGGCGTACCTGGCCGGCGTGACCGCCGAGCGGGTGAACGCCCCCATCGATGCGACGGCGGAAGCGGCGCTGCGCCTCGCTGCGTTGCTGGAAGAGCCGGCGATCGCCGCCCGCTTCGCGACGCTTGGCGCCGGTTGGGAACCGAATACCGCGGCGATCCTTCGTGAGGGGGCCGCCCGCCTCCACGCGCTCAACGACCTCCTCAAGACCGAGAAGGCGACGTCGAACGACGCGAAGGTCCCGGCCCACCTCGTCCAGGAGGCGCTCGTGCTCCGCGCGCGGCTGCGGGCGCTTCTCGAATACTGGCTCTCCGACGACCCCGTCGAAGCCCCCGAACTCGAAGATATCCGTGGCGGCGCTGGCTACGAAGACCTCGCCTCGGACCTGGTCCGCTACGCAGCGATGATCCGCCGGCACCTCGAGCTCCTCGCCGGCGATCGGAAGAATTACCGGGAAGAAGACCCCGCCGACGCCGACCGCGTCGCCGCCGACCTGCGTGGAGCCCTGGCCGAAGGCGAGAGCAACAGCGCCGTCGCCGCCGAGCTTCGGCTTACGTTCACCGGCGTCCGCCTCCTCTATGGAAAGGCGATCGCCGCCGCCCACTTCGTCTTCTACGGCGAGCCGGAAGCTTCCCGCTTTTTCGGCCTCACCGCCGAGATCCGACGCAGCGCCAAGCCGAAGAAGAAGCCGAAGCCGGCGCAACCGGCCTGATTCGTGGCAGCAAGCACGCGGACATCGGGCACCGGCAGCGCCGCTGGACTGTCCGGCGACGCGCAAATTCAGCTCGTCCTTCGTGAGTTGATTCGCCGTGGGGGAAGAGCGAAGACGGGGGATCTCTATCCCACGGTTGAGTCCACCCTAAACGCCAAGGGCTTCACTCTGTCCGAGCAGGGGAAGGCGAGCCTACGCTTCTTTATCAATAAGGTCGCGGTAGACGCAGGATACGTCCATCCGCACGACAAAGCGGCCCCAGGGTGGCGGATTACCGAAAGAGGGCGAGAGTTTGCCTCGGCGGATGGCTCAAGCGAAGAACGAGCCATCGACACCGATACAGGGAAGGAAACACTCGTCCTTCCGAACGTCGCCCGCGGTGATGCATTCGAGCAATACGTGTTGAAACTGCTGAAGGCGGCGTACCCAGACTACGCTTGGTATCACCAGGGGCGCGATAAGCGACGAGAGCGCGGCGTGGATTTCGTCGGCCACCGCTTTGGCGACAAGAATGGCGAAAAAGCCAACATCGGCGTGCAGGTTAAGTTCCACCAACCCCACAATGCGCCGACAGAAATCGAGTGGCTCAAGTTTCTGTCGGGCTGCTTCGCGCGACGTGTGGACGCGGCGATGTTTGTCACGACAGGGAAGCTTACGGGCGAGCAGCGGCGCGAGGCGCAGGAAGCCAACGTCGTTGTCGTGGAGGGGCGGGCGGAGATCTCACGCCTCGCGAAGCGATACGGTCTTGCGGAGTTTGAACTCTTCACGCCCTCTCACGAGGGCCGTTCGGGAGCCTGCGAGCCTGGCCAGTAGACTCAGGCGGCCGGTTGGCGACGAGCACGAGGCCATGAGGGACTCGCTTCGCCGGGGATGCCAGTCTGTGCCACGTTCGGCCACAGATCCGACTCACCGCGTGGGCGTCGAACGAATTTCTCATGGAAGTGCACCTCTGCTTTCTGGCACTCTCCCTGCTTACCGACTACCGATGAGCCGAACCTTCCCCCTCGCCCTCCTGATGGCCATCCTGGCTGCTGCGGTCGGGGCTGCATGTTCGCTCAACCCGCAGCCGTTCCCGCCAGAAGAGGGGAATGGGCCTCCGCTCTCCGATGGCACCTGTGCCACCGACGCCGGAGACGCTGGCTGCAACGACGGAGGCGCCGACCGATGAAACCGACCGAACACCTTCACGCAGGCCCGCCCGCCGTCGCTTCGCGAAACTTCCTCGTGGTGCTCGCGTTCCTGTTTGCCCCGGCGATCGCCTGTTCGCTGAATCCGCAGCCGTTTCCGCCGGAAAACGACACAACCGCCGAGTTCGATGCCGGCGGCCGCGGTCAAGACGCCGCGAACGGCGCAAGGGACGCCGGCGCGAACGACAGCGTCGACGCCGCAGCCAGCGCCCCCGACGCCGGCAGCATGTTTGGCAATGACGGCAGCGTCGACGGATCCCTGGAGACGCCCGACGGCCCGAGCGATGCCGCCACCGACGCTGCAACCGACTCTGCGACCGACGCCGCTTCGAGCGACGCCAGCGTCCGCGACTGACCCACACCGCGCGCTCCCGACGCAGGAACGCCCCGCCGATCGCCGTTCTCGCGATCTTCGGGGCGTTTGGTTTTTCGCGGCGGCGTTTCGGCTAGGTACGGCCGGCGCCCGCCTTGTTGTCGACGTAGTCTTCCATCAAATTCGCGGTCATCGTCGCGAGGAGACCGTCGGTCACGCGGAGCCGCCGGGACATGTCGCGGGCGATGTTGAGGACGAAGATCGCGTAGGAGCGGAGGTCGAAGCGGTAGAGGGCGTCGAGGTCTTCGGCGCCGAGGCGGAAGAGCCGCGCCGACGCGAGGGCGCGGACGGTGGCGCTGCGCGGCTGGAGGTCGATCAGCGACATTTCGCCAAAGGAATCACCGGGACCGAGCATCGCGACGCGCGTCTCGCGGCCGGTGCGCGAGCGTTTGAGGACCTCAAGCTCGCCATCGAGGAGCACGAAGAGCTCGCGGGCGTTGTCCCCCTCTTTGAAGACGACGTCGCCGACGGTCATCGGCACGACAGCGCCGCGTCCGAGAAGGAAATCGAGGGTTTCGTCCGGGAGGGCGCCAAAGAGACCGACGTCGCGGAGGCGATCGGCGGTGACCGGACGGGGGGCCGTCTTGAGGCGAGAGTCGCTGGCACGCGGTTCGGTCATGGGGTGAGTTCCTTTAGGAAAACGATGCGTTTGCGGCTCGGGCCCGCGTAATCTTCGATCTCGTGGGCGACAAAACCGAGCCCTTCGTGGAAGCGAATGGCGGCGTCGTTGCCGAGCGTGGCGATCGCCTTGAGGCGCCGGCAGCCCTGCTCGGTGCAGCGTGCGAGGAATTCCTCGTAGAGCAAGCGGCCGACGGCACGACGACGGAAATCGGGATGGATCCCGACAAGATGAACGTAGCCCGTCTTGTCGACCCCGGTCGTTGTGGAGATGAACCCGAAGAGGAAGCCGACGATGCGGCCGTCCTCCTCGGCGACCGTCGCCAGCTCGCCGAGTTCGTAGAAGAACATCGGATGGGCGAGGGTGCCGCCGGGGCCGCCCCACCAGTGGTCGATCACTTCGACGACGTGGTCGAAATCGCTCTTCCGCATCGGCCGGGTTTCCATCCTGGGAGGGTCGCCGAAGGGCGCAGAATCCGCAATGGAAAGTGCTAAAGCGCCCGCTCATGGATCGCGAAATGATGCGTCTGCAGAGCACTCCGCGCCCTCTCCCGCTTCGTGGAGGGACGCTTCTCGCCCCGTCGATTCTCAGCGCCGATTTTGCCCGCCTCGGCGAGGAGGTGGCGGCGCTGGAAGCGGCAGGCGCCGATTGGATCCACGTCGACGTGATGGACGGGCGCTTCGTCCCGAACCTGACCTTCGGCCCCCCGGTGGTAAAGGCGCTCCGGAAGGTCACGAAATTGCCGCTCGATGTGCATTTGATGATCGTCGAGCCCGACCGCTGGATCGACGCCTACGCCGATGCCGGCGCCGATAGCATCACCGTCCACGCGGAGGCCTGCACCCACCTTTCGCGGGTCCTCCAGGCGATTCGTGCCCGCGGAAAACGGGCCGGCGTCGCCCTCAATCCGCACACGCCCGAGCACGTGCTTGAGTACGTGATGCAGGGCCTCGATCTCGTCCTCGTGATGAGCGTCAATCCCGGTTTCGGCGGCCAGAGCTTCCTCGGAAGTGTGCTCCCGAAGGTCCGAAAGATTCGTGAAATGGCCGCTGCCCACGGCGTGCAGATCGACCTCGAAATCGACGGCGGCATCGCCCCGGAGACAATCGGTGCCGCCGCTGAAGCGGGGGTGGGGGTGTTCGTCGCTGGAAACGCGGTCTTTTCCGGCGCCCCCCCAAGCGGTCAAGCCGACCACTACCGGAGCCGCATCGAGGAGCTCCGTGGCCTCGCGGAGGCGAAGCGATGAGCCGGCGTAGTTTCCCGTTTTTTTTCGTCATTTTCCAGCTATCAGCTTGTGCTGGCGCCGCCAAACCGTCGCCCGATCTGGCCACTGCGTCGAGCGCCGTCGCGGTGGCGACCGGATCGGCCAGCGCCCCGGCAACCGCTCCGCCGGCCCCCTCGGACCCGCGCATCGCGAAGGCCCAAAAACGGATGTCGCGGGTGCGTGCGCTTGCGTCGAAGAAGGAGGTCCCCGGCGTCGTCCTCACTCGCGAGGCGATGCTCGCCAAAGTGCGCGCCCACGTCGCCACCGAGATCCCGAAAGAGGCGATTGTTCGCGAAGGGCAAGACCTAATCCTCGCCGATCTGATCCCCGAGCAGACCGACTATTTGGCGACGACGTTTGCCCTTCTAGAAGAGGAACTCGCTGGATTTTATTCGCCGGAAGACGGGACGATGTACGTCGCAGACGACCTCAAAGGGGAGCTCGCGAGCGCCACCCTCAATCATGAGATCGTCCACGCCCTCCAGGACCAGCACTTTGGCCTCAAAGACCGCATGAAGTACGGGGAAGGGGCGAGCGACCACGCGGAGGCGACGAGCGCCCTCGCCGAAGGGGACGCGACGAGCGCGATGTTCGACGCGATGTTCACCGAGCGCGGCATGCTCGCGACCGACGTCCCCGACGAGCAGACGATCTCGATGATGTCGTCGTCCCTCGGGGCGACCGGAAAGACCGATATTCCGCCTTTGTTGCGCGTCGGTCTCGTCGCGCCCTACCTCCATGGTCTCCTCTTTGTAAATGGACTTCGGCGCTCCGCTGGCGACGGGAAAGATCCGAAGGCCGGCTGGGCCGCCGTCGACGCCGCGTGGAGCAATCCGCCGGCGACGACCGAGCAGATCCTTCATGTTTCCAAGTACCTGGCCCACGAGCCGGCGCTGAACGTCCCCGCGCCGACCTTCGCCGCCCTCGGGCCAACCACGAAGCGCGTCGCCGGCGATCAAATCGGGGAACTCGGCCTCGGTCTGCTCGCCCAGGGATGGCTTGGCGCGCCGTCGCCGTCGGCCCCCCTGGATGACAGCACGCGCACAAAAGCCCGCCAGCTCTTCGTCGGCTGGGGGGGCGGCGCGAGCAGTTTCCTGGAGATCCCGTCTTCGACGCCAAACGGAAAGCCGGCAGTCGCGACCGCCTACGACGTCGCCTTCGACGCCGACCGCCCGAAGGGGGCCGCCGAAGCCTTCACCGCCCTCGCGCCGGCGCTCACACGGCGCGGTACCGCTGCAGGTAAAGGCTCGAATTCGTTCCGCTGTGTCGAGCGCACCACGAAGGGGCCCCTCGCCATCGGCCACGCCAACGGGCATTTCTACCTGCTCGCCGGCCCGGCGGTGCCCGGAGCGAGCTGGACGTCCGCCGGCGACTGCGCCCTTGCCAAGCGCTGGTTCGACGAGCTCGCTGGCGCCGCACCGAAACCGGCGAAGCGCTAGAAGATCCGGGTGGTTACAGGACTGCGCGGCGGACGAAATCGAGGGCCGTGTAGGCGGCGATCGTCTGGATCATGTCCCGGTTCGGCCAGCGGAAGAGGCGGTGCTCGGTGCGCGTCCCTTCCGCGCTCGCGATGGCGAAATGCACGGTACCGACCGGCTTTTCGTCGCTGCCGCCGTCGGGCCCGGCGACGCCGGTGATGGCGACCGCATAATCGGCCCCCGAGACCTTCCGCGCCCCTTCGGCCATGGCGGCGGCGGTCGCCGGGGAGACGGCTCCGTGGGCGGCGATCGTCGCCGCGGGGACGCCAAGAACCGCCTGCTTGACTTCGTTGGCGTAGGTGACGGCGCCGAGCAAAAATGCAGCGCTTGCGCCACGTTCCCGGGTGATCAGGCTGCTCGCGAGGCCGCCGGTACACGACTCGGCGAGGGCGAGCGTCTTCTTGCGGGCGGCGAGGGCGTCGACGACGACGCGGCCGATCGAGGAGGTCCCCCGCGTGTAGATCACGTCCCCAAGGCGCTCGGCGACGACGGCGGCGGCCTGCTCGGCGAGGGCGGCAGCGGCGCTGGCATCCACGGCGGTCGCCAAGACTTTCACTTCAATTTCGGGGAAATGCGCCCGGTAACCGAGGATCACGCCGGGGAAGGCCGCTTCGACGCCGGCGAGCTTTTCGCCGACGACGCTCTCCGGGAGGCCGAACGTCCGAAAGCGGATCTGGTGGGAGGTGTGCGTCGCGAGATCGGCGATCCGCGGGAGGACCTCTTCTTGAAACAAATGCTGCATTTCCCGGGGGACGCCGGGGAGGAAGAAGGCGCGGCACTCGTGGGAATCGCTCGTTTTCGCGAGGTTCACCGAGAAGCCGGGGGCGGTGCCGACCGGGTTTGGGAGGACGGTCGCCGCTTCCGGGAAATCGGCCTGTTTCGCGTTGCTCGGGCTCATCACGCGGCCAAACCGAGCGAAGCGCGCTTCGATGGCAGCTAGGGAGTCCGCATCGCGGCGCATGGGGACGCCGAGGTAGCGGGCGACCGTCTCGGTGGTGAGGTCGTCGGTCGTCGGACCGAGCCCCCCCGTGCAGACGACGACGGAGACCGACGCGCCGAGGCGGGCGAGGGCGTCGATGATGCGCGCCTCATCGTCGTCGACAACGAGGTGCTCGGTGACGGTGAACCCTGCCTGCGTGAGCCGCTCCGAGAGCCACGCGGCGTTTCCGTTCACGAGCTCACCGCGGGTCAGTTCGGTCCCAATGCTCAGAATCGCGGATTTCATGGTTTGCGGCAGATGCCCTAGGGCCCAAGACGGTTGCGCGGCAAGGGGAACCGCGACCGTAACGCCCCTCGGGCGGCGTGGCGTGGCCGATCCGGCCGCGTGGCCCGGCCGATCCTCGGCCGATCCGGCACCGTCCGATCCGGCGGCCCCGGCCGATCCGGC
>DYPH01000206.1 GCA_020720045.1 Sorangium cellulosum
GGCCGTCTTCGGAGCGTCGGGGGCTTTCTTCGTTCCGCCGTCTCGCCGGGCGGCGACAAACGCGTCCGTCCGCGAAGCGGGAGACGGCGCGGAGTTCTCCACAAACGCGTCCGTCCGCGAAGCGGGAGACGGCGCGGAGTTCTCAACCAACGCGTCCGTCCGCGTGATGCCCGGGCCCCTGGGCGGGGCTTTTTCATGGCGCTTAGCGTCTGATCTTCTATGTTTTTCCGCAGCCCACGCCTTGGTTGACGAGACGGCACTAGTCGCATAGTCCCGAGAGATGAGCCATCGATACTCCCGTCCGCCGATCGTGGAAGCGATGATCGAGCTTCGGTTCCAGTCGGTGACGGGCCGCGTCGCGGTGCTTGAGGTCCTTCGCGGGGCGCTGGAGGACTTCGACGATAAGGTCCAGCACGAATACGAGGTCAGCGTGGATCTCGGCGCGCTCCACGATGAGGGGTACGTGCAGCCGGCACCGGGGATCGCCAAATCGGTCATCCGCTCGAAGGATCGGCGCTGGGCCGTCGGCGTCCGCGAGGACGGGGTCTCCGTTCACACGCTCGTCGGGGAGGATCGCCCCTACGTCGGCTGGCTCGCCGTCTGCGAAAAGCTCGACGCCATGCTCGCCGCGCTCCCCGCAGAGACGAAGGCGGCAGCGCTCGCTTCGGTGGGCCTTCGGTACATCGACCGCTTTGTCGTGCCGGAGAACACGCCGTTCCATGAGTACGTGACGCTCGTCGCCCCGCGCCCTGGTTCGCTTCCGCAGATCGGTGGAGAGACCTTCGTCCGCTCGACGATCCCCCGAGAGGATGGGATCGTCGTCGAGTTGACGTTCGCCGGCCCGATTCCCGGGCAGAACGCCGCAATTCTCGACGTCACCGTGATCACCCCGGCGGTGGCTGGCCAACTCCTCAACGGCGACTGGCGGACCGACCTCCAGCGGATTCATGACCTTGAGGGTGAAGTCTTCGAAGCCGCGATCACCGAACGGGCGCGAAGGAGTTTCCAATGATTGTCGATTCCCAGCCGCCGTCTCTGCGTCCCTTTCCAACGGCCCGCGTGCCAACCGTGGCTCGGGTGACTGCGGGCGTCAGCCAGGAGGGGCGAATGCTCAAACGGTTGGCGCACCACGTTCAACCGCACGTTCCCGCCGCGACGGTGCGCCCCGATCTCCTCGCGCCCGCCTACGCCGCGGTGGAAGCCGGCGCGATCGACGATGCGATCGATGTCATCATCGATGCGATCGATGACCGGCTGCGCGCAGGCAGATGGGGCGAAGTCGATGCCATCCTCGCAGCGGCAAATCTTGAGAAGCTCGACGGAGATACACTCGTCGCTCTCCTGATTGCCACCGTACGGGCCAAAGAGCATCTGCCCACGCGTGCCACCGTCGCAGGCGCGATCGCGACGCGGGTGCGCAAGCTCCTTCCGAAAGAAGAAGCCGAGGCGGCGCTGGAGGGGGTCCTCTGACTTCCGACGGATTGGCCTCGTTTTCGTCCGCGGACCTTGCCCACGTGGTGTTGGGGATGACGTCGGAAGGAACCTTCCACGCCGGTCTCTTCTTCGCGGACGGCGAAAAACCTTCGGCGATCCACCTCGCGTGGGAAAACGCGATCCAGTTCACCTGGAAAGACCTCGTTTCGTTGTCCACGCTGGCTTCCCCGGTTCCTCAGAAGCGGCGTTTCCTAGCCGGCATCTGCCGCAAGATGAAGAAGCTCGGGCATCAGGCGATCCCCTACAACTTTGGCGTTGAGGGGTACGCGGTGAACGACCAGGGCGAGCTTCTTCGCACGGGGGCGAGCCCTCCCGTCGAACCGGGACTTACCTGCGCCACGTTCGTGCTCGCCGTCCTGAAGGCGGCCGCCATCGAGCCGCTGGACCTCTCGACCTGGCAACCTCGACCCGCGGAAGACGAGGCTTTCTTAGCGAGCCTAAGCGGCTTGGCGGGCAGGTACCCCGTGGTGCTCGAGCGCCTGAAGGCGGCGGTTGCGGCACGGACAGCGCGTGTGCGTCCCGCAGAGGTCTACGCAGGCGCCGGCGCCGCGCAAAAGATGACGTTTGACGATGCGGTCACCGCGGGCAAGGCGGCGGAGGGGGAACTTCGCTCGAAAAAGGGACCGATCGCCGACCCCGTGTGACCGAAGCACCCACACCCCAAATCCGAACCTTTGCTTGCGGAATCGGGTCGGCGACAGCGGGGTCGGCGTCGGCGAACCTTGGAGGATGAAGTCCCTCCTCGCCCCCTCCATCCGCTCGTTGTTGTCTCCGCCCGGCGAGACGCCGGATCGGAGAACCCACCTCTTTCAAACCCAGAAGGTCCGCGCGGCGGCGACCGTCCTCGGGGCGATCGCAGCCGTCGCTGGGGGATTGATCGCGAGCGAAGGGGTCGCCCAGGCCGACCCGGTCTATTGGGTCAACTGGACGGCGTCAAACGCCGCCGGCGCCACCGGCACCGTGCAGATCGGCGGCACCTCCGTCGACGTGACGTACACCGGTCAATCGGCCTTCGTGCAGACGAACGGCGGCAGCAACTACTGGAGCCCCAAGGCGCCTTACGTCAGCGCCACCGTCGACAATGAGCCGCCGGCGTCGGACATCATTGCCATGTCGGCCCGCGGAGCGCGCAAGATCGTCTTCTCGAAGCCGGTCCGGAACCCGCTCTTCGCCGTCGTCTCCCTCAATGGGAACGGCTACGCCTTCGACACCGACTTCACCATCCTCAGCCAAGGGGCCGGCTTCTTCGGAAATGGCGTCCTCGGCAAAGACAACCCGGCTCCCGGCGTCTTCCGCCTGAACGGCGTCGCCGGCGAACCCCACGGCGTGATCGAGTTCCAAGGGGTCGTCAGCGAGGTCAACTGGACCGCCCTCAGCGACGAAAACTGGAACGGCTTCCAGCTCGCCCTCCGCGGCGTCTCCTGCAAGGGGCACCTCGGCACCCCCGGCGGCGCCGTCGGTGAGGTCTGCAGCGCGGCCGCCCCGGTCTGCGCCGCCAACGGCTCCTGCGGCGGCGCCATCGCCAATGGCGCGGCGATCCCGGCGAACCCGGCGCCGAACAACGCCGCCCCCTTCGACGGCACCTGCAACGCGTCGTCCGCGGCTCTCTGCGCCGCCGGCCTCTGCTCGGCCGCCGATCAACGCTGCGGCGGCCGCGCCGGGGAGCCGGCCGCCCGGGCGAACCAGTGCCGCTCGGGGATCCTCGCCGGCGACGGGACCTGCGCCGCCGTCTGCGGCAACGGCACCCTCGAACCGGGCGAAGGCTGCGACGACAGCAACAAAACCGACGGCGACGGCTGCGCGGCGACCTGCACGATCGAGAACGGCCGCACCTGCAGCGTGAACGCCGCCGGCCTCGTCGGAAACGCCTCCTGCCAGAGCGCCGTCTGCGCCGCCGACGGGAGCTGCGGCCAGGTCAACGGCCAGCAAGCGGCGACCGCGAGCGCCTGCCGAAGCGGCGTCCGGGCCGCCGCCGGGCGCTGCGGCGTCTCGAACGGCGTCGCCCCCGGCGTCGGTGGGGCGGCCGATTGTGCGTCGCTGATCCTCGGCGCCGACGGCAAATGCGGCCTCCCGAACGGCACCCAGCCTAGCGTTCCTGGCGCTGCCGGAGCCCTCGAGTGCGCGTCGTCGGTTCTCGGTGCCGATGGCAAGTGCGGGAAAGCCAACGGCGAAGCGGCCGAGAGTGCGACCGAGTGCCGGGTGGCTATCCTCGGCGCCGACGGCAAGTGCGGCCACGTCAACGGCACCCAGCCCGGCCTCGGCGGCGCCAACGAATGCGCGTCGCTCGTCGTCGGCAGCGACGGCAAGTGCGGGAAAGCCAACGGCGAAGCGGCGGCGAGCGCTGTCCAATGCCGGAGCAGCCTCCTCGCAGCGAACGGCCTCTGCGGCGTGTCGAACGGCGTCGCCCCCGGCGCCGGCGGAGCGACCGAGTGCGCGGCGCTCGCCGTCGGCAACGACGGAAAATGCGGGAAAACCAACGGCGAAGCGGCCAACAGCGCGAGCCAGTGCCGGGACGGAGCGCTCGGCGCCGACGGCAAGTGCACGAACGCCTGCACGGTCGCCATGGATTGCGCGCTCGGGAGCTACTGCGACGTCACCGCGTCGCCAAAGGTTTGCACGGTGAAGACGCCGGTCGGCGCCGCCTGCAAAGCGACCGTCGAGTGCGCCGTCGGGAGCTGCACCGCCGGGATCTGCGGCGTGCCGAACGGGGAGGCCCCCGGCGCCGGCGGCGTCGCCGAGTGCGCCTCGAAGGCGATCGGGGCCGACGGAAAGTGCGGAAAAGCGAACGGCGAAGCGGCGGCGAGCGCGAGCCAGTGCCGCATCGGCATCCTCGGGACCGACAGCAAGTGCGGCGTGACCAACGGCGCCGTGCCGGCCGGGGGCGGAGCGCCGACCTGCGCCTCGCTCGTCGTCGGTGCCGACGGCAAGTGCGGGAAACCGAACGGCGAACCGGCGACGACGGTCGCCCAGTGCCGCAGCGGCGCCCTCGCCCCGAACGGCCTCTGCGGCGTCGCCAACGGCACCGCACCGGGGGCCGGCGGCGCCGGGGACTGCGCGTCGCTCGCGCTCGGCAGCGACGGCAAGTGCGGGAAAACCAACGGGGAAGCGGCCACCACCGCGAGCCAATGCCGGGACGGCGCGATCGGCGCCGACGGCAAATGCACCAACGCCTGCGCGGCGACCGACGACTGCGCGACCGGCTTCTACTGCTCGAAGAACGCCCCGAAGGTCTGCGTCGGCAAGAAGCCGGCCGGCGCCACCTGCACGGTGAGCGACGAGTGCAGCGTCGGCGGCTGCAACGAGGGGGTCTGCGGCGTGTCGAACGGGGAAGCGCCCGGCGCCGGCGGGGCGATCGAGTGCGCCAGCCGGGTCACCGGTAGCGACGGAAAGTGCGGAAAGGCCGACGGCGAAGCGGCCGCCAGCGCCGCCCAGTGCCGGAGCGCGCTCCTCGGTGCCGACGGCCTCTGCGCCCCCCGCGAAGTCCCGGATGCCGGCGCGAGCTTCGGCGGCGGCGCCTGCGACGTCACCCCGGCCCGCGTCTCCGGCCCCGCCGGCGGCCTGTTCGCCGCGCTCGCGGTCGTCGCCGCCTCGCTGGTCGCTCGCCGCAAGCGCAACTGACGCCTGCGTAGGTCTGTACCTGACGCGGTTGCCCGCGACGCAAACGCCTGTGCCGTCCTCCGGTGCGGGCGTTCACGTTCCGCAATCGCCTCTATTCCGATGCGTCTTCGCGCATCGATTCGCAACGAAAGCGCACCCCGTGGTAGTCAACGGCTGCGGCGTGCGATGCGTGCGGCTGCGCGAGGAGCTTGATGGACGTCACGTGCGAGCGTTGCCACGCGGAATACGAGTTTGACGACGCCCTCGTCGGCGCCCGCGGAACGATGGTCCGCTGCACGGAGTGCGACGCAACGTTCCGTGTGGCCGCCCCCGGTCGCGGCTCCGACCATTTCCGCGTCGTCTCCCCCGGCGGGACGGTGAAGGACTACGACAACTTGCGCGAGCTCCGCGAGGCGGTCCGCGACGGCGTCGTCGATGGGAACTTCCTCCTCGTCGACGGCGACGGCGGTGGTCGCCCGCTCTCCAGCGTCGACGAACTGCGCGACTGGCTCCGTGATTCGCCGATCCCGCTGATCTCCTCCGGCCGTCCGACGGCCCCATCGTCGACCGACCGTGAGTCGGCCTGGGAGATGGTCCGTGCCGGCGAGGTCGTGCTGCTCCCGGCGTCGGCGAAACCGGGCGATCTGGAAGCGTCGATCCATGGGCGGCGCCCGGGCACGTCGGAGGGGCGCGGGCCGATCTCCGTGCTCCCGCCCCCGGTCCTCACCGGCGACGAGCCGCCGCGCCCCTCGGTGCTGCCGCCGAAGGTGCGGAGCGCCTCCCAGTCGATGTCGGAAATCGCAGCGGTTTCGGTCGCCTCCCTGCCGCCGATGTCGGCGGAGCCGCCGACGACCCCCGACGGCGCCCCGACCGACCGCCGCCTCGGCGAAACCGGCAGCTTCGACCGGGCCCGTCCGTTCGCGACCGCGATAGACGGCGGGCCCACAACGACAGGGGCCCGTCCGTTCGCGACCGCCAGCGAATTTGCTGGAAGCGGCGTCGCGAG
>DYPH01000207.1 GCA_020720045.1 Sorangium cellulosum
TCCGATTCGGCGCTTCGCCGGGCGGAGACGAAATTGCGGTCCGATTCGGCGCTTCGCCGGGCGGAGACGAAATCCTCTAGGGTGCGCGCGCAATGGCTCGCCTCCTCCAGGTCCTTCGTGAGCAGCCGCGCGCGTGCAGCTATTTGCCCGAGCTGCGCGCGTCGCTCACCCACCGCGTCCTCGTCGACGTCTCGGCGGCCGAGCACGACGCACTGCTCATCCGCGGGTGGCGGCGCTTCGGTTTCGATTATTTCCGGCCGACCTGCCCCGGCTCCGAAGCCTCCGACGACGCGTGCTGCGAGCGCTGTATCCCCTTGCGTATCGCTGTGAATTCATTCGCCCCTTCGAAGACGCAACGACGGGTGGCCCGCACCCGCGCACGGCTCCGCGTCGAAGTGGGGCCGCCGCGCGTCGACCGCACGCGCCTCGAACTGTACCGACGGTGGCACGCCGATCGGGAAGCCTTTCGGTCTTGGGAGTCGAGCGAACTCGACCGACAAGGCTACGCCACGACGTTTGCCTTCCCCCACGTGGCGGCCCGTGAATTTGCCTACGTCCTCGACGACGACACGACCCCGTGCGCCATCGGCCTTTACGACGAGACGGGCTCGACGCTGTCGGCAGTCTACTTCTTTTATGACCCGGCATTGAAGGCGCTCTCGCTCGGCGTGATCAACGTTCTCCACGCGATTGATCGGGCGAAAGAACTTGGAATCACACACGTTTACCTCGGTTTTCTCGTCGAGGACTGCCCTTCCCTCGCCTACAAAGCCGGCTTCCGCCCGGCGGAGCGCTTGGTCGGACGGCCCGACGACGACGAGGCGCCGCTCTGGACCGCCTACGCAAAATCGCGACGCGAGGCCGACGAACTGCGCTAAGGCCGCGCGCGATGACCACGAAGCGCGGAGAAAAACGGCCGGAAGACAGCAAAGAGGCCCGCGACGGCGCCCCCGCACGCGGAGCTTCGAAGCGCCCGAGCAAGGCGCGGCCCGTCAAGCGCATCAAGGGGAGCGCAGTGCGCGGAACCACTTCGAAAACCGCCGCCGAAGTGCGTGCTGAACTCGACGGAAAGCCGCGCCCGGCCCCCTTCCGGGCCGATGATCACCGCCGCCCGCCGCCGGCCCCCCGCCCGGCTCGCCCGCGACCGGAATCGGGTGCAGAGCGCACCGATCGCCGACCGTCCGGTCGCCCTCCGGCAAATCGTGGACCGCGTCCCGAGACCGGTGCAGAGCGCACCGATCGCCGACCGTCCGGTCGCCCTCCGGCAAATCGTGGACCGCGTCCCGAAACCGGTGCAGAGCGCACCGATCGGCCGCGCCCCCCGGCAAATCGTGGACCGCGACCGGGAGCAAGTGCAGAGCGTACCGACCGACCGCGCCCTCCGGCAAATCGTGGACCGCGTCCGGAAACCGGTGCAGAGCGCAACGATCGCAAACCGGCGGCTCGCCCCCCGGCAAATCGTGGCCCCCGTCCCGAAGCAGCTGGGGAGCGCAACGATCGCCCCGCAGCGGCGACCGGCGAAGTGCGCAAACCGCGCCCCCAGGTTCGCGATTTGCGCGCGGAAAAAGCCGGAATCGTTGTCACTTCAGGGACCGGCGCCCCCCCGGTAACAGCCAAGACGCCTAAGCCGGCCCCGAAGTCCAAGCTCGCGCCCCAGCCGCGGAAGCCGGTCGAGCCGGTCGCCCCGCCGCCGGTCCGCGTCCGCGACGAAAACCGCGAACCGCAGCCGCGCCGCGCCGGAAAGATCGGCATCCTTGGGCGACCGAACGTCGGCAAGTCGACGTTGATCAACGCCCTCCTCGGCACGCGCGTCGCCATCACGAGCCACCACCCGCAGACGACCCGCGATCGCATCGCTGGCATCGTCGTCCGCGACGATACTCAATTCGTCTTTCTCGATACGCCGGGCATCCACCAAGCCCGCACGAAGCTCGGGCAGCGCATGAACGCGTTTGCCCGCGACGTCGGCGTTGAGGCCGATGTTGTGCTCTTCGTGACCGACCTCGCGAAGGACCCGACCTCCGAGCTCCGCTCGATCGACGCAGAGCTTTTGTCCCAGCTCCCGACGAACAAACCGGTGCTCCTCCTCATCAATAAGATCGACAAGTTGGAGCGGATGGACCTGCTCCTCCCGATCCTCGAAGGGCACGCGAAGGCGTTCCCGTGGGCGACGATCGTGCCGGTGTCGGCCTACAAAAAAGACGGCCTCGACGCGATCCTTTCGGCGATTGAAAATTACCTGCCCCAGCAGGACTTCCTCTTCCCCGAGGACGACATTTCCGACAAGCCGATCCGCTTCTTCGTCGCCGAATTCGTTCGCGAAGCGATCCTGCGGCGGACCCGCGAAGAAGTCCCCCACGGCGTCGCCGTGACCATCGATGCCTTTGATGAAGCCCCGCGTGTTCCGCGTATCGATTTGACCGTTCACGTCGACAAGGACAGCCACAAGCCGATCATCCTCGGCGCGCGCGGCACCGCCCTCCAGGTCATCGGGACGCGCGCCCGTGCCCGGGTGGAGGAACTCCTCGGCCGCCAGGTCCACCTGCAAATTCACGTGCGTGTCACGCCCGGCTGGTACGAGAACGAAGCGCGCCTCGCCGAGTTCGGCTACACGCCGACCGAGGATTGAAATCCCTCGAGCGAGCGCTCATGCTCGTCCGCCCGGAACCGCCAATGGCGGTGAGGAACCGGCGAGCACTCTGTAGAGATTCCCTCTTTCTTAATTGCCTCGCCTTCCCCTTAGCGACGCGTCTCACTTTGAGCGCGCGCCTCCATCGGTTCCTTCGCGGACACCGTGAAGCCGATTTACGCCGAGCTCCCTCGGCTCTGCGGTGCACGCCACCGTGTCTCCCGGTATCGCCATGACCAAGCATTCGAAAGCCCGCCCCGAACGTGTTCTCCCCGGGGGTCTCGCCGGCTTCCCCATCGTCGCCGTTGTCGGACGTCCAAACGTCGGCAAAAGCACGCTTTTTAACCGCCTCGCTCGCCAGCGCCTCGCCATCGTCCACGACGAACCGGGCGTCACCCGCGACCGCCACTACGCCGACACGATGGCGTTTGGCCGCCCCTACACGCTCGTCGATACCGGCGGTTTCGACCCGGAAGACGACGATCCGATGCGCTCCGGCATCGCGAAGCACGTCAAGGCGGCGATCGCCGAGGCCGATGTCATCGTGTTCCTCACCGATGGCTCCCTCGAATTGACGAACGCCGATCGCGCCGCCGTTCAATTGCTCCGTGAATCGACCAAGCCAGTCATTTACGCAGCAAACAAAGCCGATTCCCCGTCGGTCGATGCCGGCGGCTACGACCTCTACCGCTACGGCGTCGACCACGTCTTCCCGATCAGCGCCCTCCACGGCCGCGGAATGGGCGAGCTCGAAGGGGCGATTGTTGCTGCCTTTCCGAAGGTTGCCCCCGTCGAAGATCCCCACGCGGAAGAGATGCCGCGTATCGCCATCGTCGGCCGGCCGAACGCCGGCAAGTCGAGCCTGCTGAACCGCCTCCTCGGCGAAGATCGCATGCTCGTCGACGACAAGCCGGGGACGACCCGCGACGCGATTAGCGCGATTGTCGAGCGCAACGGCAAGCAATACGTCGTGATTGACACCGCCGGAATCCGCAAGCAGGGCCAAGTGACGAAGGCGGACGATCCCGTCGAAGCGCTCTCGGTCATGCTCGCGATTCGCACGATTGAACGGGCCCACATCGTGATCCTCCTCGTCGATGGCGCTCAGGGCGTCGCCGAGCAGGACGCGAAGATCCTCGGTCTCGCCCACGACCGCGGCCGTGCGCTCATCGTCGCCTTGAACAAGTCGGATCTCACCGACTCCGACCAGCAAAAAGAGGCGGAAGCGCTTGCCCGCGACAAGCTCACCTTCGCCCCCTACGCGCCGATCGTGCGCCTCTCGGCGAAGACGGGGCGCGGCGTCGATGTGCTCTTCCGCACCGTCGACGAAGTCCACGAGGCCTATTTCAAACGCGTACCGACCGGCGCCGTCAATCGCTTCTTCGAAGCGGTCCTCGCGACCCATCCGCCGCCGACGATGGGCCACCGCGCCCCCCGTCTCTACTACGTGACGCAGGCCGAGGTCGCCCCGCCGACCTTCGTCGCGATCGCGAACTACCCGGATTCCATCCACTTCTCCTACCGTCGTTACGTCATGAACCAGATCCGAAAGCACTTCGGATTTGACGGCGTCCCGATCCGCGTCTCCTACAAGGCGAAGCGGAAGACGACGATGGAAGAGCGTCGGATCCGGCCGAAGGCGGTCGATCCGAACGCCAATGCCGGCTTTGAAGTCGTCGAGGACGACGACCGTTTTGAGACCCGCGAGTACGACCTCTCGAAGGACGACAGCGAGGACTGAGACGGAACACGGAACACGGAACACGACGAAGCCCCTCTCCCGAAACCGGCAGAGGGGCTTTCTCGTGGGTGCGCGGCAGAAGCGGTTTAGATTCCGCCGACTTCAAGCCATTGAGCGAGCGCATCGAGGAGGACGAGATCGTGGACGTCGGTCGCGAATTCGGGGACGCGCACGATGGTGCCGACCCCCTCGGCCGCGAGGCGGGCGACGCTACGCGCGTCGGCTTCCGCGAGCTTGGCCGATTGGGCAAATGCTTGCAAAAGCCGCGTTTCTGGCGCTCCGTCGAGGGGCAAGCGCTTTTCGCGGAGGGAGTTCGCCGCGGCGTGCGCGTCGGCCTCCGTCGGCGATTGGGCGGAGGCGGCCCGGAAGCGGTTGACGATAAACGCGCCGCGCGGCATCCGATGTTCCCGCAATTTCTCCGAGAAAAAGAGCGCCTCTTCAATCGAAGCCGGCGACGGCGACGTCACCAAAAGAAACGCGACGCCGGGGCTCCGCAGTTCGTTCTGCACGCGGACGGCGCGCTCGCGAAACCCGCCAAACAGATCCTGGAGCTGGGCCACAAACTGGCTCATGTCTTCCAGAAAGCCGCCGCCGGTGATCTTCCCGATCCCTTTGAGGACCGTCGCCGCCCCTTTGGCGAGGATGTTCATCGAAAAGCGCCCGCTGGATCCGAAGGCGTCCGCGAGCCACTTCATCGCCGGCGAGTCGAGGGCGCCGACCATGCGCTCCGGCGCGTCGAGGAAATCGAGGGCGTTCGCCGTCGGCGGCGTGTCGAGGACGATGAGGTCGTAGGCGGGGTCGTTCTTGACGGCGACCAGCTTCTCCATCGCCATGTACTCCTGGGTACCGGCGAGCGACGTCGACATGTAGCGATAAAGCTTATTGTTTAGAAGCGCTTGCGCCTTCTCGGGCGACGACGAGTACTTCTCGACGAGCTCGTCAAAGGTGCGCTTCGTGTCGAGCATCATCGCCGTGAGGCTCCCGGTGATAGGGATCCCTCGCTCCGCGAAACGGGACGGGTCGACGACCATCGCCTCGTGGCGCATTTCCTTGAGGCCGAGCGACTCGGCGAGCCGCTTCGCCGGATCGATCGTGAGGCAAAGGACGCGACGCCCCGCCTTCGCCGCCGCGACCGAAATCGCCGCCGCCGTCGTCGTCTTCCCGACGCCCCCGGCACCGCACGTCACGAGGATGTGTTTTTCACGCAGGAGCGTTGCAAGAGAAGCGCTCATAGGCGGCCGCTCCTACCACACCTCTCAGCGGCAGGCGTCACCGGCGATGACCTTGTCTCCGCCCGGCGAAGCGCCGGATCGGACAACGCGCCCGCCGCCGTCGAGCGGCATTCCGCCGATCGCACGGATGCCGGACGCCTCGAGATGGCGCTCAATCGCGCGGTGCCAGCGCCCGAGCTGAATGCCCGGCTCCATCTCCGAGCCGAAGGCCGAGAGCTTGACGATGTGCTTCACGCCGGCCGCCTTCGCGCGGTCGATGAAGCGCACGCCGAGCTCCACCTGGTCGCTGGTGAACGGGGGTGAGCAGGAAGGCTGCGGTGACGCCGTCGACGGCGCGGTCGATGGAGGCGGCGTCGGCAAAGTCGAGCTCGGTCGCCTCGACCCCGCTCGGGAGCTTCGCCTTCGCGATGCCGCGCGCGCCGGCGCGCACGCCCCTTCCTAGGTAGCTGCTCGGAATCTCCTTTTCGGAGTGCGACACGTCCTCGCGA
>DYPH01000071.1 GCA_020720045.1 Sorangium cellulosum
GAACGTTCGCACCCTCGTCGATTGACGAAAGCATCGAACTTCTTCGCGATTCTAGCTACGCCGACCGCCGCACGATCCCCCATCGTCGCGGCGGTCTTCGTTTTCGGGGGCATTGTTCGCCGAAGGTTCTGCGAGCTTGTCAAGACAAATCATAAGCTCATCCGTACATTTTCCGGATTCGCTTGGAGGCAATCGCCAACAGGGGTATAGCTCGCGCCTTCGATGGAGCCGAAGTCCCCCTCCACCCGTCGCGTGGCCCCGCCCGACGACGACTTCGACGCGCTGCCCGGCTTCCCGACGCTCGCCCCCGAAGCAGACCTCGCGCCGAGTGGCTCGGAACTCCCCGTCGACGAAACCGACCCTGCCCTGTTCGACCGCGTTTCTGCCACCCCGCCGGTCGTTCGGCGCGACCCGGCGAAATCGCCCCTCCCGCGCAGCGTCCGTGAACCTCGAGCGCTTCGAGACACGCCACCGCCCGCCTCGGTCCGGAGCCGGCGTGGGAGCGAGCCCGACGAAGATGCGCCCGTCTCCCGGCGCGCGTGGTCCCGCAACGACGGTCCCCGCAGCGAAATCTCGCGACCGCTCTCGACGCGCGGTTCGGTCCCGCCACCGCCCGCCTCTCGCCGAAGCGACCCTGGCCGTGGCGGCCTCTCGGAGCCGATCAAGCCGGCGATCCCCGCCCAGCTTGCCCGTGAGGTCTCCTCCGGCGAAAACGATGCCCGCGTCGCGCGCGCGCAAATGGGGGTAGCCCTCGTCGTCGGCTTGCTCGTCGCGATGTCGCTCTACGTGTGGCGCCGACCGCGAACGGAGACGCCGGCCACGCCGCCGGAGAGTGCATCGCTTGCGACGAGTTCGGCCGCCCCCGTTCGTGACCTCGCGACGACCCCGGTCACCGTCGGGAACCCGAGCGCTGTCGCCGCGGCAGCGGCCCCCGGCGCAAAAGTCGCCGTATCCGAGGCACGCACCATCGCGTGCGCGAGTGCCGGCAGAAAGCTGGGCGATGAAGGGTGCGAGCGCCTTCCCGAGGTCGAAAAAGCGCTCGTTGCTGCGATTCAGGCAAGCGGAAACTGCCTCGGCGCGACACGCGGAGGTACGATTGAGTACCAGGCCGATGTCCACTTTGAGGGGCGCAAGGTCAGCGTCGTCGCTCCGCGCTCGGGCCGAACGGTCCAGGGGACAAAAGCGGTGACAACGTGCGCACTTGCCGTCAAGCATGCCCTCGCAGAGACGGTCCCGTGGGAGGCGCCGAACCGGAAGCATGAGCACCTCCGGTTTGCCGTCGTCGCCTCCTATTGAGGGGTATTTCCAAGGCCGATAGCGGTCTGCATCACCAGTCGCAAACGAACGCCCCGCTCGCTGTTTGCGAACGGGGCGACAACGGTGGCGCGTCGTAGACGTTTGTCAGGCGAAGAAGCCTTTGAAGGCCGTGACCGCTTCGTCGATCTTGGTCACGTCGGGGCCGCCCGCCTGGGCGAGGTCGGGGCGACCGCCCCCCTTGCCGCCGACGACCGCCGCCGCCTTCCCGGCGAGTTCCCCCGCCTTGAAGCGGGCCGTCATCCCCTTGCTCACGGCGACGACGAGCGCGACTTTGTCAGATCCGGCCGAAGCGACAAACACAACGCCTTCACCGAGTTTGTCGCGGAGCTTTTCGGCAACTTCGCGGAGCGACGCCGGATCGAGGCCGTCGCGGCGAACCGCAAGGACGCGCCCGCCTTCGATGGAAAACGCCCCTTCGAGCTCATCGCCACCGCCAGCGCCACCGCCGCCGAGCGCGAGCTTCTTCTTGAGATCGGCGACCTCTTTTTCGAGAAGCTTCGTTTGATCGAGGAGCTTTTCGACCTTCGTCGGGATCTCGGCGGTCGCCGACTTAAGGGTCCGCGCCGCTTTCTTGAGCGTCCCTTCGAGGTCGCGGACGTAGGCGATCGCGTTCTCGCCGGTCGCACATTCGACGCGGCGGACCCCGGCGGCAACGCCCCCTTCCGAGAGGATCTTGAATAGGCCAATGTCGCCGAGGGCGGCGGCGTGGGTCCCGCCGCAGAACTCGACGGAGTCTTCGGTCATCGTGAGCACGCGGACGACTTCGCCGTATTTCTCGCCGAACATCGCCATCGCGCCTCGGGAACGCGCCTCCTCGATCTTCAGGACCTCGGTAATCACCGGCGCATTCGCGAGGATCTTCCCGTTGACCAGATCTTCGATCTTGGTCAACTCGGCTTCCGTCAGCGGTTTCCCCCAGGAAAAGTCGAAGCGGAGCCGATCGGAACTGACGAGGGAGCCCTTCTGAGTCGCCTGGTCGCCGAGGACGGTGCGGAGCGCCCAGTGGAGGAGATGGGTCGCCGAGTGGTTACGGCGCGTCGCGGAACGGCGCGCGTGATCGACGGTGAGGGCGACCTTCTGACCGACGCGGACGACGCCGGCGGAGACCCGTGCATGATGCAAGTGAACGCCGCCGTGGGGCTTCTGGGTGTCGTCGATGGCGATGCGCAGGCCGTCGCTGTCGGTCGCGGTGCCGGCGTCACCCATCTGGCCGCCGCTCTCCGCGTAGAAGGGGGTCGCGTCGCAAATCAGCGTAATTTCTGCGCCGGCAGAGGCGCTCTCGACGAGGGCCCCATCAACGACGATCGCCTTGACCGTCCCCTCGCCCGCCTCCTGCTCGTAGCCGAGGAACGTCGTCGCCGCGCCGACCTTCTCGGCGACGGCGCGCCAGATATCGGCCAGCGCCTCGTCGCCGAGCTTCGACCCGGCGCTCTTCGCCTTCTGGGCGGCCAGGGCCCCTTCAAAGCCGGCATGGTCGACGGTCAGGCTCCGCTCGGCGGCGATGACCTCGGTGAGATCGAGGGGGAAGCCGTAGGTGTCGTTGAGCTTGAAGGCGACGTCGCCGCGAATGACCGTTTCGCCCCGATCGGTCATCCCCTGCACTTCTTCGTCGAGGAGCTTCAAGCCGCGGTCGATCGTCTCGCGGAAACGGACCTCTTCCTGCTCGGCGACGGCGAGGATGACGTCCTTGCGGCGGGTCAACTCCGGGTAGGCGTCGCCCATGAGGCGGACGACCTCGCCAGCGACCTCGTGGAGGAACGGCTTGGTGATCCCGAGCCGGTGGCCATGGCGGATCGCGCGGCGCATCACGCGGCGGAGGACGTACTCACGGCCAGCGCGGTCGGGGAAAATCCCCTCGGCGACGAGGAAGGCGGTCGTGCGTGCGTGGTCGGCGATGACCCGCATGGAGACGTCGTCGTTCCCCTGGGTGCCGCCGTAGGGCTTCTTCGCGAGTTCCGCCGCCTTTTCGACGAGGGAGCGGAGGAGATCCCCTTCGTAGTTGGAGGTCTTCCCCTGAAGCACCGCGGAGACACGCTCAAGGCCGGCGCCGGTGTCGACGGACGGTTTCGGCAACGATTTCTGGATGATAGAGCCGTCGGCGCCGAGGGAGCGCTCGTACTGCATGAAGACGAGGTTCCAGATTTCCATCCAGCCGCGGCCATCAGGAAGCGGCTCGTCGAGGATCTTCTTCGGATCGGGGTCATCCCCGTGAAAGAAATGGATTTCCGTGCAGGGCCCGCAGGGGCCGACGTCGCCCATTTGCCAGAAGTTGTCCTTCATCCCGAGGCCGATGATCCGCTCGTCGCCGAAGCCGGTCACCTTCCGCCAGAGGGCGCGCGCTTCGTCGTCGGGGCCAAGGCCCTCGGCGCCACCAAAGACGGTGATCACGAGCTTCTCTTGGGGGATTTCCCAGGTCTTCGTGATCAAGTCCCAGGCGGAGACAATCGCCTCTTCTTTGAAGTAGTCGCCGAAGGAGAAGTTCCCGAGCATCTCAAAAAACGTGTGATGGCGAGCGGTTACGCCGACGTTTTCGAGGTCGTTGTGCTTCCCCGAGATGCGAATGCACTTCTGCGAGCTCGTCGCCCGCGTGAAGGGGCGTTTGTCTTTCCCGGTGAAGACGTCTTTGAACGGCACCATCCCGGCGTTCGTGAACATGAGCGTCGGATCGTTCTGCGGAATGATCGGAGCGCTCTCGCAGATGGTGTGCCCGCGACCCTGGAAGTGGTCGAGGAAGCTCTGACGAACAAGCGACGAAACGGGGCGATTTGCGAAGGATGCCGGGCCTGACATGGCGCGTTGCATACCACTCACAACGACCCCGGGGACCGGGAAATGAAGGCTGGCGCCGCGAGGCGACTTGACGAGAAACTCCGGGGCGATGCAGCCCCCGCAGGAACGCCACGTCGTCGGCGCGACGCCCCATGGCGTCCTTCACGAGGCGATCCAGAACGGAACGTCGCTAGGGATCGGCGACACACTTTGCGGTTTGGAAGCGGCGTTTGGGACCTTTGACCGCGCCCCCCAGTTCCGGAGCGTTGCGGCCGCCGAAGAGGCGAACCTCTTTGGCCTCCTCCACGCAAATGTCGTCTTCAGCGAAGACTACGATATCTATGAGCGTGGCTCACTGACCCGTTTGAATGCACTTGTCCGCTCAAAGCTCCTCGTCTCTCTCAGCGGCCAATCGGCAGCGCTAGCCTTCGATTTTGCTCCCCAAAAAGGTGACTACCAGCTCGCGTACGCCTACAGCGGGGATACCTTCTTCCCGCTCGATCTCCTCTTCGAAGACTTCGTCTACTACTTCGAGCGCTTCGGCGGTACGAACGGGTTCTTTGCCTTCCTCACAAAGAAAGCAGAGGCAGAGATGAACATTGATTTCGTCCTAGAAATCGAACGTTCCCTCGCCCCTTTTCAAGACGACTTTTCGCGCGATGTCGGCGCCCTGCTGAAGCAGGCAAGAGCGCGACGCTGACTATCGCTTGAGCATCTCCAGATAGAGAGCGTCGTGCTTCGCGGCGACCGCTTCCGGCGTGTAATTGCTGCGATAGGCGCTGCGACGCGCCTCCCGGGCCGCTTCATCGTCCGCGGCGAGCGCGCCTAGGACCGCCTCGGCGAGCGCCTGCGGATCGCGGGGCGGGATCACGCGGGCGCCGACGAGCTCTTCGAGGGGGCCGCCCGCCGCGACGATCACCGGCGTGCCGACGGCGAGCGCTTCGAGGAGCACGAGGGGCAAGTCGACCTTTCCGTAGAGATCATCGACGGGAAATGCAACGACATCGACCGCTTGGAGAAGCGCTGCCATGTCGTCGACGGTCCCAAGGTGGTGGGTCGCGCTCGCGACGCCATCGGCCACGAGCTTCGCTTCAATGGCAGCCCGCGCTTCCGCGGCGCGCGGCGTCTTCGGCCGACAGGCAAACACGACGGAGATTTCCTTGCGGAGTGCATGCAATTTGCCGGTCGCCCGCGCCACGGTATCGGCCCCGGAGGAGACCTCATAGTCGCCGGGATAGAGGACGATCGGCCCGTCGCCGAGGCCGTAGCGGCGTCGAAGGGCGCGGCGCTCTTCCGCGGAAATCGTCGGTGGAACCGGCGCACTCGGCGGAATGACGACGACTTTCGCTTTCGGTGCATGCTGCAACAATTGGCGCTTCGACCACTCGGAGAGGGCGATCACCGTGTCGCCGAAGAGCAGCTTGGCTACCGACTCCCACTCCCGCGGGCGGCTCGCGATCGTCTGCACCACCGGGACGCGTCGACCCCGGAGGCGACGGGCGAGGAGCGCAGCATGGGCGGCGCCGCTCGACGCGGTATTCGGAGCAAATACAAAGTGAAGGAGCTCGGCGTCCCGATCTTCGAGGAGATGCTTCAGAACCCGTGCATTCTGCATGATTCCCGGCGAGAAGCCGCCCGCCGTCGAGTAGACGCGGTCGAGGGCCGCCTGCGGAGCCGCAAGCGCTTCCGCGCGGCCCGGGCGGTCGTCCACAAGGACGCGGGGCGCAACGGCGCGGACGTAGCGGGCGAGGTCGCGAACGAGGTTTTTCGAGCCGTCGTGCCAAGGGGGGACGATCGGCTTCGAGACGTAGAGCACGCGCGGCTTCATGAGCGCCGCTTACTCTACTGGGTCGCCGCCTTCAGCCCCTTTTGGGCGCCGGTGATCGCGCTCTCCACGGCTCCGTCGATGGCACGCTCCCGAAGGGCGACAAGCGCCGCCTTGTCGCTGCTCGTCCCCGCGGTCGTAGCGCCCCCACCAAAGCTCCCTTTGAGGGTTTGATCCGGAGACTTTCGAATGAGAAACTCAAGTTGAGCTTTCATCGTCGTCCGCCCCCCTTCCGACCCTTGATCAAGCTTCTTGAGCTGGGTATCGAGGACGAGGACAGGGATCTTCTTCGCGACCGCCTGCTGCACAAGCGGACCGTCGGCGTCGACGCAGACGACCCCCTTCAATTTGGAGCGGCATTGCGTGCGAATCGCAGCGCGGACGAGGCCATCGACATCGGCCTCTTTCGTAAGGTTTTTCACAACGCCGACCTGAAGGACGTAGCTCGCTCCGGTGAGCGTCGGAGCGGGCGGATTCTCAAGAGCGGAAATGCTCTTGTCGAGCACCTTCTGCACGGAGGCGTCGCTCTCTTTGCTTCGCGCGCGCTTCAATGCCGGTATTGCCCCCGGGTCATTGAGCGTAGTTAGCGCAGATGCCGCGGCAGCTCGAACCGACTTCTCGCTATCAAAGAGCGCTTTTTCGAGTTCGTTTCGCGCGCCGACGGGCCGCGTCTTGCCGAGGGTGAGCGCCGCGCCCATGCGGACCCGGTAGTCGGAAGCGCCGGTCACGTCCTCCTTCGGGTCCCCCGCGTCCGCCTCGCGCGCCGCAGCCGCGAGGACCACGGCAAAGCCGGCGGCCCATGCCAGCCACGCCCGACCAAAGGGACGTGCGGGCGCCGACGGACCGGAAGCGGCAGGGGGCAAGGAATGCTCCACGAAAGGGCGATGTTCGCCCGTCTCTGGCGCCGTGAAAACGGAAATAGTCGGTCGTGCGCGCTTTCGCGCAGACGCGGCAACCGGGAACGAAGGGAACACGCCTCAGGGGCGCGCGACGAGCGCTTCGACGGCGGCGGAGATGCGGTCGTCGGCCCCCGGTTCGGCCCCCACGAAGACGCCACGAACGACGCCAGCGCGGTCGATCACGAAGGTGACCGGGAGCGCCGGCGGGAGCGCCCATAGCGATGCCGCCTTTTTCTCATCGTCAAAGACGAGCGGCATTTGGAGGCCGAGCTTGCGGGCGAAAGGGAGCGCGTCGGCGGTGTTGTCGTCTTCAGAAACACCAATTACTACAAGGGTATCCGGATGCTTTGCCGCGAGTGCATCGAGCTTCGGGAGCGCTTGCCGGCAGGGCTCGCACCAGGTCGCCCAGAAGTCGACGACGACCACGTTGCCCGCATAGGCGCTTGGCTCGCGGGGACGCGCATCGGCACTCGCACCGATCGCCATCGGCGTGCCGCCAAGAACCGCGGCCGGCTTGCCGACGAGCGGATGATTCGCTTCGTCGGAGGCAAACCGGGACGGCGCGTTTCCGCCACAGGCAAGAAGGAGCGCCGCGACGGCGACCGCGAAGGGCCGCGTTGAATGAATCATGTAAAATACACCTTTCGAGAGCCCACGAGATGGCGAAGCGGAGAGCACGGCTGAGATGCCGCAGGCAAGGCGGCGGTTTCACGGCGGCGAACCGCCGACGGCGGTGAGGAAACGGCGCGCAGAGACGTAGCTACCGCAAGACGCGGTCGAGGGCATCGGCGAGACGGGTGACCGCCTCGACGGCGAGGGGCCCTCGCGTCCCGGCGCGGGTCGCTTTCTGAGGCTTTCCGCCGGAAATTCGCCCCAGTTCGCTGCTCGGACCGACGACCCGGCCGAAGCCCATCGCCTCCGCTTCGGCAAGACGGAGCTCGGTCCGGACGACGTTGCGCACCTCGCCGGCGAGACCTACCTCGCCGTAAACGACGGTGTCGGCGTCGACGAGGCGCCCGGTGTGACTCGAAGCGACCGCCAGCGCGACGGCGAGATCAAGGGCCGGCTCGTCGACGCGGAGGCCACCGACGACGTTCACGAAGACGTCGGCGCGACCGAGGACGAGACCGCACGAGCGCTCGAGCACGGCGAGGAGCATCGCGAGGCGCCCGCCATCGACGCCGCGAGCGACGCGCCGACCTGACCCAGAATCTGCCGGAGAAACAAGCGCTTGCACTTCAACAAGCATGGCGCGATCCCCCTCACAGGTCGCCGCGATCGCGCTCCCAGGCAACCCCTTCGGTCGCTCGGCGAGGAAGAGCGCGGACGGGCTCGGCACCTCGGCAAGGCCTGTTTCACGCATCTCGAAGACGCCGACCTCGGTCGCCGATCCGAAGCGGTTCTTCTGCACGCGGAGCGTCCGCAACGCTTGGCCGCGCTCCCCTTCGAAGGCGAGGACGGTGTCGACGAGGTGCTCAAGGACCTTCGGCCCGGCGAGGGATCCGTCCTTCGTGACGTGACCGACGAGGAACGCCGCGATGCGGTCCTTCTTGGCACGATCGACGATTCTTGCTGCCACTTCGCGAAGTTGGCTCACGGTACCCGCCGCCGAATCGAGCGTACCAGAGCGTGCAGTCTGCACGGAGTCGAGGACGATGACGTGAGGCTTGGTGTCGGTGATCGCCTGCTCGATGACGGCGAGGTCGCTCTCGGCAAGGATCAGCACGTCATCAACGGCGGTGCTGTCGCCGCTCAAGCGACGGGCCCGCGCCGCCGTCTGGCTCGCGCTCTCTTCGCCGGAGATGTAGAGCGCACGCATTCCGCGGGTTGCCATCGCCGCGAGCGCCTGCATCAAGAGGGTCGATTTCCCGATGCCCGGATCCCCACCGAGGAGCACCACGCCGCCGAGGACGATCCCGCCGCCAAGCACCCGATCAAACTCGATAATTCCTGTTTTCACCCGGGACGCTGTGTCGACCTGAACGTCTCCGATGCGCAGCACCGCCGACGCCCGCGAGCCCGGTTGGACCGCGGCCGCCTTTCCTGGGGCGACCGTCTCTTCGATCATCGTGTTCCAGTTGCCGCAGCCGCCGCACTTGCCGACCCACTTGGGGCTCGTCGCGCCGCAGTCCTGGCACTGGTACATCGTCTTCGCTTTTGCCATCGCGCCCCTCAGCCCTTCTCGGCAAGCGCCGAAAGCCAGCGATCAAAAATCATGTATCCTGCATGCATCAACGGCAGGCTCGTCGACTCATGACGCTGGTGGGCCTGGGCATTTTCGCCGGGCCCGAAGTTCACCGCGGCGACGCCAAGGAGCGAAAACCGCGCGACGTCGGTCCACGCTTGTTTGGGGGCAACGTCGGTCACGCCGGCACGAATCAATGCCTGTACAAGCGGATGGGACGCCGACGGGAGCGCGCCAGGACTGCGATCGGTGAACACGATCTCGGCGTCCGGCGCGTGCTTTGTGAGGAACTTCGTGAGGTTCTCCACCGCCTCGTCGACGGAATAGCTCGGCGCGAAACGGTGATTGATATTGAGCGAGAACGTATCGGGGACGACGTTGCGTCCGCGACCACCATCCTTCGCCTGGGTGACCGTCGAGCAGGTCCGGTAAATGTGGCCGTCAAGGAGCGTCTCTTCCGGCGCCTGGGCCGCGAGCGCGGCGAGGAGGGGCGCCGCCTTGACGACCGCGTTGTCCCCTTCCCAGGGTCGCGCCGAGTGGCCGGTGCGCCCATGAAAGGTGACCGTCGCGTGGAGGCTCCCGCAGCAGCCGAGGTGGAGTCGGTTGTCGGAGGGCTCAAGGCAGACGGCCAGGTCGATGGCGGCGAGCCACGGCTCCGCGTCGAGGAGCGGGCCAAGCTCATTCTCCGCAAAAGGGCCTTCTTCGCGGCTGTAGAAAATGAGCGTCAGGTCGACCGATTCACGAAGTTTTTCCGCGTGTTCGGCGAGCGCGATCATGATCGCGAGGCCGCTCTTCATGTCGGCCGCCCCCGACCCGAAGAGGCGATCCCCCTCGATGCGCGCCGGCCCGTTCTCGGTACGGACCGTGTCGAGGTGGCCGACGAGCGCGATCTTTGGCCGCCCCCCGCTCCGCGCCGGATCGTAAAGGGGGACGACGAAGGAGTTCATCGTACGCCGCGGCGGGGGTGCCCCCCAAGCCTCTGCCCAACGGAAGGCACGCGCAAAGAGCTGATCACACAGCGCTTTCTCCTCCCCGATCGGCGAGGAGACCGCACAGAGGTCGAGGAGGGTCTGGTCGAGAAAGCGGGCGAGGTCACCGTCCATGGCGTGCCGTTAACGGACGCAAGACGGCGGCACAAGGGAGCGCCGGCCTTCCCCTTGTCAGACGGCGACACCAAAGTCGCGCAATGCCTCATTGAGGCTCGTCTTCTGGTCGGTGCTTGCTTTCCGGGATCCGATAATGAGCGCGCACGGGATGTGGAATTCACCGGCCGGGAATTTTTTCGCCCGCGTGCCCGGAATGACGACGGCCCGCTCGGGGATTTCCCCTTTGGATTCGACCGGTTCACTTCCGGTCACGTCGATGATCGTCGTCGACGCGGTGAGCACCACACCGGCGCCGAGGACCGCCTCTTTGCGGACGCGAACCCCCTCGACCACAATCGCGCGTGAGCCGAGGAAGGCACCGTCTTCAATGATGACCGGCGACGCCTGCGGAGGCTCCAAGACGCCCCCAATGCCGACGCCGCCCGAAAGATGCACATTGCATCCGATCTGCGCGCACGACCCGACGGTGGCCCAGGTGTCGACCATCGTCCCGGCGCCGACGTAGGCGCCGATGTTCACGTAGCCGGGCATCACAATCGCCCCACGCTCCAGGAAGGCGCCGTAGCGGACCGTCCCCGGCGGTACGACCCGAACGCCCTGACCGGCGAGATCGGTCTTTACGGGAATCTTGTCGTGAAACGCGAGCGGTCCGACCTCGAAAGACTCCATTTTCCGAAGCCCGAAGTACATCAAGATCGCCTGCTTCACCCAGGCGTGGACGGTCCATCGGTCTTCCGCGGGGCTCGAAGGCGGCGTAGCTACGCGAACTTCCCCACGATCTAGGAGGGCGATCGTCGCCTCGACGGCGGCCGCGTAGTCGGGTTCGCCGAGGAGCGCGCGGTTGGCGAAGGCGGCCTCGACCTTTTCCTTCAATGCATTGGCATCGAACTCCGCGCCGTCTCCCGCTTCGCGGACGGACGCGTTTGTCACTTCGGGCGATGAATCCATGACCTACCTCTATTGAAATATTCGAAAGAACGCCGCAAAAAAGCCCCTCTCCCGGAGGAGAAGGGCTTGCTCGGTGATCGCGTTCTCCGGTCCGGCATCCCGCCGGGCGGAGACAACCGCTTCGCGTCGCGATCGCTTCCGCTCAGAGCGCGGTGACTTCGGAACCGGCGAAGAACCAGGCGATCTCGATGCGGGCGTTGTCGAGGGAGTCGGAGCCGTGGACGGCGTTCTCGCCGATGCTCTTCGCGTAGAGCTTGCGGAGGGTCCCCTCTTCCGCGTTCGCCGGGTTCGTCGCGCCCATGGCGGCGCGGTAATCGGCGACGGCGTTGTCCTTCTCGAGGACGGCGATAACGACGGGGCCGCGGGTCATAAATTCAACGAGTTCGCCGAAGAAGGGGCGCTCCTTGTGGACCGCGTAGAAGCCTTCTGCGGTGGCGCGCGAGAGCGTCGTCTTCTTGAAGGCGACGAGGGTGAACCCCTTCGCTTCGAGGTGGGCGAGGATGTGACCCGCCTTGTTCGCTTCGACGGCGTCGGGCTTCACGATGCAGAAAGTACGTTCGAGGGCCATGGGAAATTTCCTTTTCGGTGCCGACGGCCCTTTGCCATGGGCACCAGCCCCAGCAGAAAGACGGTCGAAATCTGCGGCGCGTATATTGAAAGCGACGGCGCGCCGCAACGGAGAAGCGACACAGCCCGCCGCCCAAAGCCTGCCGTCGGTCGGCAGCGCAGGAATCGGCGTCTTGCACACATTTCCCCTCCTCAGCGCTGGCAAGACGCGTGATGCTGGGGCGTGATGAAGTCGTTTCCCGTCGCCCCCCTCGCCCTCTCGCTCCTCCTCGCGACCGCGTGCGCCGCCGAGAGTGAAGTCGCAGAGACCGGCGACGCCGACGAATTGAAGGCGCTCCGCTTTGTAGACGACCATCCGACGGTCGCTCTGCGCAGCCCGGAGACGATGATTTCCCTCGAAAAAAGCCTACACTTAGGCGTATTTATGGGGGCACGCAGCGGCTCGATGAAGGACCTCGCCGGCAGCGATCGCTTCGCCACAATCCGTGGCGCCGTCGGCGATGAGGTCAAGGCGATCGACGACGCCGATCGGAGCGCCGGCATCGGTGTAGACTACATCCATCGTCTGTTTGATCCGAGCTGGCTTGCGTCGCCGGAAGTCCGCTTCGAGCTTACTGGGATCACCAACCGCCTCGATCTCAAACACCGGACTCCGGGTGCCTGTGGCGAGGTTCACTTCCTCTATCGGCTCGCATACACGACGCAACCCCCCGCCGACGACGGCGGAACGCCCGATCCGAGCACCAAGATCGATTCGCGCCTTCCAATGACGATGTCGGTGATTTTGCGGCAGCCCGACGACGGAGCAAATTGCTCGAAGGTTGCGCAAAAATGGCTTAATTTGCCGACGATCGGACCGGTTAATTTCTTTGCGCAAGATCGGCTCGGCCTCGGAACGACCCCTTCGCGCGTCGAAATCAACTTCCAGGCGGTGCGGTGGCCGTCGACGATCCGCAAGGATATGGGCGGCCACGCCGAATACGCACTTCGCGCCTTCACGCTGACGAATGGAAAACTTCTCCCCGCGCCACTGACCGACACGCCGCGCCCTGATCTACCGACGACCGAGAAGACCAAGCTCGTCGCCTGGATTCGCGACAACCTAGGCGCCATCGACGAGGGGACGGCGGTCGTGCCGGCGGCGTTTCTCGCGACGAAGACGTCGTCGATCGCTCCGAAGCCGCTGATTCGCGCAGGAAATCAGATATTTGCCACCATCCTGTCGGACGTCACGTTTGATCCCGGGACCCTCGGGACGACCTCGATGAAGACCAAGGACGACCTCATCCGCCGTCTTGACGGAATGACCTGCCAGGGGTGCCACCAGAATCGCGGGATCGCCGGCTTCCACTTCCTCGGCGAAGAACGGAACGGGAAAGCGCGTTTGAATGCCCTTCTCGTTGGCGCATCGCCGCACATGCAAGACTTCCTCGTGTGGCGCGAGAGTTTCCTCCAGTCGGTCGCGAAAGGGCAAATGCCGTCAAAGCGCCCCTACCCGGATCACGCGCGGACCGATGGGCGCTTCGGCGATCATTGCGGATTGACGAACGATCCTGTTTTTTCGACCTGGAAGTGCGGTGCCGGTCTCGCCTGCCGCGACGTTGGCGACCCGCTTGTCGGCTCCTGCGAGACGCCGGATGTGCGGATGCCCGGCGATTCCTGCGAGGTCTCCCATAACGATGGAAACCTGAATCCGCGAAAGGATCTGGTCACTTCCGAGAGCTTCGCGTGCAAGGCTGACAAGTGCTCGCCGAGCGGAAATGGCTTCCCGAACGGCACCTGCAACAGCTCGTGTGCGCGCATCGGCCAACTGACCAACGGTCGAAAAACGATCTGCGCCGGGCTCCCTTTCGGGACCGGTCAATACGGGGGGTTCACGAAGTGTACGCTTACGCTTCGCCTCCCCTTCCAGGCGTGCCTGGAAGACGATCAACGCCCAACGGTCCTTCGCGCCTGCGATGCGACCTCTCCGTGCCGGGACGACTATGTCTGCGCACGCGTCTACACGAAGCCCCTAAAGAAGGGGGAGGACCCCGTCGAACTCAATCCTGAAACCGGCGCCTGCATGCCTCCGTACTTCCTGTTTCAGGGGCGGGTAGATGGTCACCAGCTCTTTGGGAGTTCCGTTTCGACCAAGTAGAAGGTAGGACTTTCGGGCGTCGAGGACGGATAATTTCCGAGCGATTCTCCTCACCGCGGCCTATCGTGAACGCGGGGATTTCCGCAGCGCGCACTCGAAGGCGGTTCTGCCAGAACCGTCGAGGGCGGGACCGGCGGTGCGGAAAGAAGGGAACTGTGGGGACGAAAGCGACCGTGCGAGCCGAAGGAGTGAGGGGAAAAGCAAGCGCGCTCGCGGAGGCGGCCGATGCCGACCTTTTCCTGCTCGCGATGCCCGACCTGATCTTCGTCTTCGACGAACAATCACGATTCCAGACGATTTACGCGCAGGACGAAGCGCTCCTGGCGGCCCCGGCACGCGTGCTTCGCGGGCGTCGCATTGCCGACTTTTTTCCGGCGGTTGTGGTCCAGGCGTTCGACGAGCGGATCGCGATCGCGCGCGTCGGGAAGGTGCCGCCGCCGATGGAATACGACGTCGACCTTGGCGACGGCCCGCGCCGCTTTGAGGGGCGCTTTTCCCACGTCGGCGACGGTCGCGTCCTTGTCGCCTGTCGCGACATGACCGAAGTTCGCGCCGAAGAGGCGCGGCGCCGGGAATTCACCGCGCGGCTGACGGAAGCCCAGAAGCTGGAATCGCTCGGCGTCCTGGCTGGCGGTATTGCTCACGATTTCAATAATCTTCTCACGACGATCCGTGGCAATGCCGCAGCCGCCGCGGCGGCGTTGGGCGATCAGGAGCTCGTCGTAGCCGCCCTGGACGACATTGAGCGAGCCTCGGCGCGCGCGGCAGAACTCTGCCGGCAGATGCTGGCTTATGGGGGGCGTGCGCCGAAAGGGAGCTTCCCTATTGCCCTGGCGGCGGTCGTCGAAGAGACCCGCCTTCTCCTGGAAGCATCTCTGGGAAAACAGGTTTCATTTAAAGTACTTAGCGAGGAAGGCCCCACCATACTTGGCGACGCCGCCGAACTCCGCCAGCTCACGATGAACCTTGTGACAAACGCCTCCGAAGCGCTCGACGAACGGGGCGGGACGGTGACCGTCGAGACCGGCGAGCAGGCGTTCTCGGAAGAAGAACTCGCGACAATGTATCGGAGCGACGAGACGGCGCCCGGCTCGTTTGCCACGCTCGTCGTCCGCGACGACGGCCCCGGCATGGATGCGGAGGTCCGCCGGCGAATTTTTGAACCGTTTTTTTCAACAAAATTCGCGGGACGCGGCCTCGGACTTACCGCCGCGCTCGGAATCATCCGTCGCCACCACGGCGCGATTCACGTCGAATCTTCGCCGACGCAAGGGACGACCGTCCTTGTCGCCATCCCAGCCAGCTCGGACCGACCGACGCCGATTGAAGCGCCGCCGCCAACCACCGAGCCGGGGCACTCGCAGGCGCTCGTCGTCCTCGTCGTCGACGACGAGCCGCAGGTTCGCCGCGCGGCGTTTCGCCTGCTTCGTCAGGAAGGGCACGAACCGATCGAGGCGCCCGACGGCTTCGAAGCGGAGCGGATCCTGCGGGAGCGGGCAGACATCGACATGGTCCTCCTCGACCTGACGATGCCGGTTCGCTCGGGCGTCGAAACCTTCCAGGCGCTGCGGGCGGAGGAGCCCTCGCTCCCGGTTGTATTTTCGAGCGGCTATTCGGAAGAAGAGCTGCGCTCGCGGGCGCCCGCGGAGAAGACCTTGAATTATCTTCCAAAACCGTACAGCCGCGACGAGCTTCGGGCGGTGCTCGCCTGGGCGCTTACCGCGCGCCGTTTGCGACGCCGGGCAACCTAAAGAATCGTGCAGGGGGCGCCGAGCGCGACGCGCCCACCGAGGCTCGCGGCGGTGGCGAGGAGGTTCGCCCCGAAGACGGCGCTCCGCTTTGTTCCGACAACCCGCGGGTGGACCGTCGCGACTTGGGTAAGGGGTGCCGCTCCGACGTACGGGGCAATCTCGCCGGAATGTTCGGGGAGGGAAATGGAATTGACCATCGGGCACCGGGAGCACGGTTTTACCGATTGAAATTCCACGTGATCGCCGACGCGAAAGCCGGCAAAATCGTCCTCCGCGAAGGCAGCGAGGCCATCAAGTACGAGATTGGGCCGGAACCGCTCCATCGGGATCCCAGCGCCAAGCGCTTCGAGGGATGCGACGACGGTTGCGAGAAAGGGGAACCCATCGGCGAAGCTAACTTCGTGGCCTGCGGGCGCATAGCGAGCGTCGACCGGGCGATGTTCGTCGTCAGCCAAATAGGCGAGACGTACCGGAAATCCCAAATATTCTGAGAACATGGAATCCGCTTCGCCAGAAAAGCCTGCGCGCGCAGCGACCCGATCGTCCCAAATGGTGACCGTGCACGTCGCTCCGTCGGACGGGTCAAGCGGAAGACGGAGCGAACGCATCTGCGCGTCCGCCCGGAACCGCCAAAGGCGGTGAGGAAACGGCGCGCAGAACTGCATCTGCATCGAACTCCGCGCCGTCTCCCGCTTCGCGGACGGACGCATAGACGGGAACGTCAGCCGAAGGATATCGCCGTCTTCAATGGCTGTTTCGACGAGCAGCAGCTTCGGAAACTCGCGCGCTGTCACGAACTTCCCCTCGCGATCGACGAGCATAAAACGGCGGTCGTGACGAAAACCACGTGAAGTAATTGTCGCTTCTTTCACCGGGATCCCCGCAAGCGACTTGACCGGGTAGATCCAAAGCGAAACGACGACCGGGCTCATTTGCACGGTCGTCGTTCTAGCGCATTTTCAGCCCGCGGGGCGGGCGAGCCTGTCAGGAGATTCCGTAGACGGCACCCATATCGGTGGTGCCGTCTAGGACCGGCGTCGTCGCCAAGCCCCGGTGCCGGAAAAACAATCGCCGCTCCGTGACGACGCTCGCTCGCGTCACTCAGGGGATGACGTACACAACACCGACCATCGACGCATGGGCGGTGCACTTGTAGCCAAAGGTTCCGGCGTTCGGGAAGGTGATGTTGGCGGTGTTCGTGATCGGGCTGGCGACGTCGCCGCCGTTCGTCCCGATGGGGTGCGTCGCCAAGCTTCCGTTAAACATGACGGTTTGTCCGGCCTTGATGATCATGCAATGTTCCGGCGTCTGGGCAACGGAAAAATCCCAGGTGATCGTCCGTGAGGCAGCGGCTGCGGTGCGATCGGTGTAGTTGACGCAGCCGTTGAGGGCCGGTCCCGTCGGCCCGGCATCGACGGGACCCGCGTCGACGACGACGACGCCGGTGTCCGGCTTGCCCGCATCGACGACCGGAGTTCCGGTATCCGGCTTCGTCGAGCCGTCGACGAGGGGTGCCGCCACGTCGCCGACATTCGCGTCTGCCGAGATCCCCGAGTCGATGTAGACGATGCCGCCGTCGGCGGGGGTCGTCGACTGGGTATCGTCGTCGCTGCAGGCGGCGAGGGCGGCGAAAAATACGGCAAAGGCAGTTGCGGCGCGGAGCTTCATGGTGCGGCGCAATGTCGCACCTGGTGGGGAAGCGTCCAAGGAGAAAGCGCACAAAAAGCAGCGCCCCCGGAGTTCGAGGGCGCTGCGTTTCCCGAGCGTCGCTTCCGCCTAGGGGCAAAAGCGGACGGTTCGGTAGGCTTTTCGCGAGGATTACTTCTTCATCATCGCGAGGAGCGTGTTCGCCATCTCGCTCGGGTTCGGCGCGACGCGGACGCCGGCGCTCTCGAGGGCTTCGATCTTCGCCGCGGCAGTGCCGAGGCCACCGGAAATGATGGCGCCTGCGTGGCCCATGCGCTTCCCGGGGGGGGCGGTGGTGCCGGCGATGAAGCCCGCTACCGGCTTCTTGAATTCCCGCTTGATGTATTCCGCGGCGCGCTCTTCCGCGCCGCCGCCGATTTCACCAATGAGAATGACGCCATCGGTCTCGGGATCTTTGTTGAAGAGTTCGAGGACGTCGATGAAGTCCATGCCGGCGACCGGGTCGCCACCGATACCGACGCAGGTCGACTGACCGACGCCCGCGGCGGTGAGCTGCCCAACGGCTTCATAGGTGAGCGTGCCCGACTTCGAGACGACACCGATTTTGCCCGGGCGGTGGATGTGGCCCGGCATAATGCCCATCTTGCACTGGTCCGGCGTGATGATGCCGGGGCAATTCGGGCCGATCAGACGCTGTTTCCCGGCGAGCCCTTCGAGCACGCGACGGACCTTCAGCATGTCGATGACGGGGATGCCTTCGGTGATGCAGACGACGAGCTCGATGCCGGCGTCGAGCGCCTCGAGGAGCGCGTCGGCGGCGCCGGGCGGCGGCACGAAGATCAAGCTGGCATTTACGCCAGCCTTTTCGCGGGCTTCTGCGACGGTATCGAAGACGGGGACCTTGTCCTCGAACGTCTCACCGCCGCGGCCGGGCGTGCAGCCGGCGACGACCTGCGTCCCGTAGGCGAGGCACTGCTTCGCGTGGAAGCTGCCGGCGCTACCGGTGATCCCCTGGACGACGACCTTCGTCTCTTTCCCGACGAGGATGCTCATTTTCCACCTTCCTTACGTGCCGCAGTCACGGCTGCAACGACCTTCTCCGCGCCGTCGGCCATCGTGGTGGCCGCGGTGATTGCGAGGCCGCTCTCACTAAGAATCTTGCGCCCCAATTCGACGTTCGTCCCTTCAAGGCGAACCACGAGCGGGACCTTCAAACCGATTTCTCGGGCCGCAGCGACAACGCCATTCGCGATGACGTCGCACTTCATGATGCCGCCGAAGATGTTGACGAAGATCGCCTCGACCGCCGGGCTCTTCAAGATCATCGAGAAGGCCTTCGTGACCTGCTCCTGATTCGCGCCGCCGCCGACGTCGAGGAAGTTCGCCGGGGAAACGCCCGCTTTCTCGCCGAATACCTTAATGATATCCATCGTCGCCATCGCGAGGCCGGCGCCGTTCACCAAACAACCGACATTTCCGCCGAGGGAAACATAGTTGAGGCCGACGTGCTTGGCTTCGAGTTCGATGGGGTCTTCCTCGTTGGTGTCGAGGAGCGAAGCCCAGTCTTTGTGGCGGAATTCGGCGTTGTCGTCGAACGTCACCTTTGCATCAAGAGCGACGATGTCGCTGTTCTTGAGGACGCAAAGAGGATTGATCTCGAGCATCGCGCAATCGTCTTTGACGAAGCATTCGTACAGCGCGAGAAGGAGCTTCGTGAACTTGCCGACCGTCTCTTTCCCATACTGGGGAAGGCCGAGGCCGAAGGCGAGCTTGCGGGCCTGGAAAGGCATGAGGCCGGTCGCCGGGTCGACGTAGATCGAGAGGATCTTCTCCGGCGTGTTGTGGGCGACCTCTTCGATGTCCATGCCGCCCTCGGTGGACGCCATGACGACGATGCGGCGCTTCTCGCGGTCGACGAGGACCGACAAGTAGAGTTCCTTCACCATTTCGAGCCCTTGCTCGATGTAGAGGCGACGGACCTTCTGCCCTTCGGGGCCGGTCTGGACGGTCACGAGCTGCATGCCGAGGATCTTCTCGGCGAGGGCGCGCGCGTCGGCTGCTCCCCCTTTGGCGACCTTAACGCCGCCGCCCTTGCCGCGGCCACCCGCGTGGATCTGCGCCTTCACGACGGTGACCGGGCTGCCAGTCTCCTCGATGAGCTTCTTCGCCGCGGCCTCGGCCTCATCGACGGTGAACGCCGGATACCCCTTCGGGATCGGGACACCGTACTTCGCGAAGATCTGCTTCCCTTGATATTCGTGGATTTTCACGAAGACTCCTCCATTCGCGGCGAACTGGTACTGCGCGAAGACGCAGCACATTTTTCCTATCGCCGGGGTCGTACTGGACGGCACCGGTAGCACGAATCGCTCAGGGGCCCCGGGGGAAATGGGCCCGCCGTCGCTCGCGACGCCGCCTTCCGCAATTCGGCCGTTTCCGTTGACGGCTCGCCTCCCAACAGCGCAACGTGCGCACGACGATGAACGACGGGATCAAGCTCGAAGCGCAGTGGAAGGAACGGATCGGCGAGTACTTGCTGCGGCCGGAGATGCGTGAACTCTCCCAGTTCCTCCGGAACGAAAAGCAGGCGGGGAAAGTCATCTATCCGGCGGGCGGAGATATTTTCGCGGCCTTCTCCCACACGCCTTTTGAAAAGGTGCGTGTGGTAGTTCTTGGGCAAGACCCCTACCACGGCCCATCGCAGGCCCACGGGCTCAGCTTTTCCGTGCGACCGGGGGTAACCATCCCCCCATCTTTAGACAATATTTTCAAAGAGATTTATCGAGACCTTGGGATCGCCCGGCCCGATCATGGCTGTTTGATTCCCTGGGCTGATCGCGGCGTGCTCTTGCTGAATGCCGTATTGACGGTCGAAGCGTCGAAGGCAAATTCGCACCAGGGTCGCGGTTGGGAAGGCTTCACCGATGCGGCGATTGGTGCACTGAGCCGCGAGCGCGAGGGCATTGTGTTCCTCCTCTGGGGCTCCTACGCCCAGAAAAAAGGGCAAATGATCGACGGGAAGAAGCACCTCGTCTTGAAGTCGGTGCACCCGTCGCCACTTTCCGCCCACCGCGGTTTTCTTGGCTGCGGTCATTTCTCCAAGGCCAACGAGTACTTCCGCGGACGCGGCGAGCCCGAGATCGACTGGGCGCTACCGGCGCGCGCCGACCTTTAGGCCTTCAGACCTTCTTCTCCCGGTTGGGGAGGATGGCCGCGATCGCCGCTTCGAGCTCGGGGATCGTGAACGGTTTCTGGAGGAAGCGTACGTTGGGGGCGGCGGTCAGGTCGGCGATGTCGTCGGGGGCTGCGTAGCCGCTGACGAAGAGCGTCGGCGCCGCAAATCCCTGGGCTGCCAGATGTTCCTGGGTTTGTACGCCGTCGAGATCGGGCATTGTGAGATCGAGGATCGCAAGCGCGATCGTCGATCCATGTTCGCGATGCAACGAGAGAGCTTCGCGCCCCGAGGCAGCGAGAAGCGGTTTGAAGCCGAGGTGCTTCGTCATCCGCCCAAAGAGGTTTCGCAGCGCCGCTTCGTCGTCCACCACAAGGACGGCGGGCGTCGAATCGGTCGAAAGAACGGGTGTATTGGCGTTCGCCGCGAGCGGAAGGTAGACACGGAAGACGGTACCGTGGCGCTCGACGTCGACGTTGCTCTCGACGACAAGAGCGCCGGCGTGGCGACGAACAATACCAAGAACTGCGGAGAGCCCCAACCCTCGCCCCTCAAGCTTGGTCGTGAAGAATGGCTCAAAGATTCGCGGAAGATGCTCATCGGCAATGCCGGTTCCGTGGTCGCGTACGCTCACGACGAAGTAGCGCCCCGCGAGGCAGTCGCTGCCGACGGGGGCGAGGCGGAACGCGTCCCGCGCGACGTGCTCGACGCGCGTTTCGACGTCGACGACGCCGTCTTTGCCTTCGAGGGCTTCGGAGGCGTTGAGGACCAAATTCAGAATGACTTGCCGTAGTTGAGCGCTGTCGGCGAGCACCGGCGCCTCACCGCCATTCGTGCGGAAGACAAGCCGCGTCCGCTTCGGGAGCATTGCGCCGAGGAGCGTAAGCGTGTCGCCGACGAGGGCGGCACCGTCGACCTCCGAGAGCGTCGCGTTCGAGCGGCCCGCGTAGGAAAGGAGCTGGGTGGAGAGCTCGCTGGCGCGTCGCGCCGCGGTTTCGATCTGGTGGAGGGGGGCGTCCGGCCCTTCGAGGTTCGGATGCTCGATGCGGAGGAGGCTCGACGCCCCCATGACGACGCCGAGGAGGTTGTTAAAATCGTGGGCGACGCCGCCGGTGAGAACACCAAGAGATTCAAGTCTTTGTGTCTCTGCGAGCTTCAGATCGAGGGAGCGCTCGCGCACTTCGCGGAGCCGCTCGTCGGTCACGTCGGAGACCGCGCCGACGATGCCGTTGCCGTGGCTCCGGGCAAAACGCCGCAGCCCGATCGACAGGTGACGGCGCGCGGCGCCAGGAAATACGTAGGTCACTTCGCAGCGAGCGGCCCCTTCGGCAAGGGCTTGCGTCCGGGCGGCGTCGAAGGCGCCCCTCCCCTCGTCGTCGAGGGCACTTCGGAACTCGCCGATCGGAATGCGGCGACCACCGGCCCCTTCGCCAGGCGCCGAATGGAGGGATTGTGCGGGGAGCAGGTGCTCAGAAAGTGGCTTTGAAAGGACCAGTACTTCATCGAAAGCATTAATGAAGAACCAGCCGAAGCGGGCGAGCGACTGAGCCTCTTCGAGGACTCTCTCCCGCGCGCCGAGCCGCTCCTTGGCGAGCCGCGCGTCGAGGGTCGCCTGGCACGCCACCGCGAGATCACTAAGTGTTTTAACGACTTCGTCGTCGTAGGTGCGCGACGCGCCGTCGATCACACAGAGCGCACCGATCGGATGGCGCCGGGAATCATCGGCGTAAATCGGGACGCCGGCGTAGGCGACAATCCCCGCTTCTGTCGTGCCACGGTTGAGGCGTAGCACCGGATGCTCGCGCGCGTCGTCGACGACCAAGGGCGCATTCAGTGCGACTACATACTTGCAAAACGAGTGCGTCAGCGGTGACGTGCGGCGCGTCGCCCACGGCTCGTGGAGGCCGACCGCGCTCTTGAAGTGCTGGCGGGCGTCGTCGACGAAGGTGAGCAGAGACGTCGGGCTGTTCGTCAGCCGAGCCGCTAGGCGCGTGAAAAGGTCGAAGATTTCCTCGGGGGGTGATCCGGGGAGGCCCGTCTCCGCAAGGAGCGCGAGGCGCCCTTCATCGAGGAGGGTGGCGAGGAGAGCTTCGTCGGAGGGGAGATCACGATGGGTCACGGCGGCGGGAATGTCTCACCGATCGGTCATGCATGGGGGGGGAAATCGGCGGGCAAGCGTCGGCGATGGGCGGTGCAAACCGCTGCGTTTTCGACTACTCGCCAGCCATGAACGGAGTTCCGAAGCTCGGCTATGTGATCATCTACGTGGCCGACGTGGCGGCGAGCGTCGCCTTCTACGAGCGCGCCTTCGGCCTTCAGGCACGCTTCGTTCACGAGAGCGGCACCTAAGTTCCGTGCTCGCCGTTTCCTCGCCGCCTCCAGCGGCTCCGGGCGGACGAGCACCTACGCAGAGCTCGAAACCGGCGGCACCGCGCTGGCGTTTGCTGCCGAGTCGATGCCGGCGTTCCCGGGCGGCTTTGCGCCGAACCGGCGCGTGGAAAGACCGGCCGGCGCAGAGGTCGGGCTCGTCACGGACGATGTCGATGCATTGTACAAGCAAGCGGTCGCCGCCGGCGCCTTGGCGACGCTCGAACCGACGGTGAAGCCTTGGGGACAAACCGTGGCGTATGTTCGCGATCTTGATGGATTTCTTGTAGAACTTTGCTCGCCCGTGGGGTGACGATCGCCGCTACTTTGCGAGAACGGGCACGAAGGTCCACCCCTCGGCGGCGAAGGGGGCGACGACCTCCGCGAGTTCGTCGAAAGGGGTGGCCGGATCGGCCTGCAGGGCGACCGTTTTCACGCCACCGGCGGCGACGAAACCGATTTGTTTCGCACAGTTGGCAACCGCGTTTGGGCGGAACTCCCCTTGTGCCGACCGGGAGAGGGCGACGCCGGGACCGATCGACGCGCAGCCGGGACCGACGGCACCGCCGGCGCTACGGAGGCTCACGCCGCTCGGGAGGATCATCATGGAAAGCGAATGCGGCGCCACGGCAGCGCCCGCTTGGGCCGGCGCCTCAAGGGCGAGGTCGATGCCGCGCACCGCGCCGTGAAGGCGAAGGCGCGGGCTCCCGAAATACTGGCTCGTTGCGAGGAGTTCTTCGAGGAGCCGATAGCTTGTGGAGCCGTCGACCTCGATGGCGACGCCGGCGGCGCGCCCCCCACGATCGGCGCGCTGAAGGGCATCTCCGACGGGGACGAGGTAGAAATCGGCGAGCCCACGGCGTTTGAAGGCTTCGGGAGCACCTCGTGATGGGTCTCCAGAAAGGGGAATGAGCACGCTCCCATCGTGGGCAAGAATGGCCTCGGCGGTGACGGCGAACTGGATGCCGTCGGCGAGCGGTGCGTGGGGGGCCGTCGACGACGAGCAGCCGGCGAGGAGCGGGAGCAAGAAGGCGAAATACTTCGTAGTCATCGTTTTACCGCCAGCTTGGAGAGTCGTTCACCGACAGGCCGGTGTCGTATACGTTGCGATGCCGGGCCCCCCGCGAACATTCGAAGCTTGTCCATTTTCTTTGAAAGTCGACAATGGACAGAATGGCAAGCGAAGGGCCAGCAATTCGACGACTTCAATAGGTCTACCTGCGTTTGTCTCGGCCTGGCGAAACGCCGGATCCGAGAACAAGTTCGTCCTCGCCCGCTAGCGCGGCTCAAGGAACAAATGCGCCACTCAGCGGCTCGCGGACGGGGATGACCGTGTTCCCTCCCCTCCTCCGTTGTCGGCACCGGCGGCCCCATTCGCGGGGAGCGGCGTCAAATGCGCGATTTTTGGGGCCCGCGACGCGCAACCAAGGCTTGCACCGAGGGCCCAGGCCAGTAGAGAGGCGCTTACGATGACAGCGAAGCACGACGGCCGCCACGCAGCGAACAACCTCTGGGTCACTCAGCAGAATCTGGCGCGCGCCAAAGGGGGGCGTCCCCAGTACGAAGCGAAGCCGCGTGGACCAAAAGCGCCCGTCGCCGCGAAGAAGGTCCCGCTCCGGGGACCGGCCGCGCGCGCGCCGAAGCCGGTCACCGAAGCGAGCCCGGCCGCCGACACGCCGGCGACGGAAACGCCCTGATTCTGGCGCCGTCGAAAAAGCGGCACCGACCGAGCGGATGAGGTAAGCGCCACCGGATGCCCGTCAAAGACAGCAACGGAACGCTCCTCGCGGAAGGTGACTCGGTCACCGTGATCAAAGACCTCAAAGTAAAAGGGGGCTCCTCCGATTTGAAGCGGGGGACGATGATCAAGAAGATCCGATTGATCGACGACGACGAGGAGGCCATCGAGTGCCGCGTGGATGGGAGCACACTCGTCCTGAAGACCTGCTTCCTCAAGAAAGCCTGACGACGTTTCGCGGCACCACTACCGCGGAACAAACGAAGAAACCCTCGATGCCGCGAACGGCTTCGAGGTTTTTTTGCGGCGGGGACGGGCCTGGTAATTTGGCCCGCCGTCCGTCGCGACGCGGCTCACATGTGGGCGATGATGTTGTCGCCGAACTCGGAGCACTTCACTTCCGTGGCCCCTTCCATCATGCGGGCGAAGTCGTAGGTGACCTTCTTGGAGGCGATCGCGCCGTCCATGCCCTTGATGAGGAGGTCGGCCGCTTCGTGCCAGCCGAGGTGACGGAACATCATTTCGCCGGAGAGGATGACCGAGCCCGGGTTGACCTTGTCGAGGTCGGCGTACTTCGGCGCGGTGCCGTGGGTCGCCTCGAAGATCGCGTGGCCGGTGACGTAGTTGGCGTTGCCACCGGGGGCGATGCCGATGCCGCCGACCTGCGCGGCGAGGGCGTCCGAGAGGTAGTCGCCGTTGAGGTTGAGCGTCGCGATGACGTCGAATTCCTTCGCGCGGGTGAGGACCTGCTGAAGGGTGATGTCGGCGATGGCGTCCTTGACGAGGATCTTGCCGCTGGCGAGGGCCGCCTTCTGCTCGGCGTTCGCGGCGTCTTCGCCCTTCGCCGCCTTCGTGCGCTCCCACTCGGACCAGGTGTAGACCTTGTCGCCGAACTCGCGCTCGGCAAGGGCGTAGCCCCACTTCATGAAGGCACCTTCGGTGTACTTCATGATGTTGCCTTTGTGGACGAACGTGACGCTCTTGCGCTTCGCTTCAATCGCGAACTCAATCGCCGCACGGACGAGACGCTCGGTCCCCTCTTCGGAGACCGGCTTGATGCCGATACCCGAGGAGCCCGGGAAGCGGATCTTCTTGAAGTCCTTCGGGAATTCGTTCTCGAGGAACGCCATGATCTTCGCAACTTCGGGGCTCTTCGCCTCGAATTCGATGCCGGCGTAGATGTCTTCGCAGTTTTCGCGGAAGATCACCATGTCGACGTCTTGGGGGCGCTTGACCGGGCTCGGAACGCCCTGGAACCAACGCACCGGGCGGAGGCAGACGTAGAGGTCGAGCATCTGACGGAGGGCGACGTTCAGCGAGCGGATGCCGCCGCCGATCGGCGTCGTGAGCGGCCCCTTGATGCCGACAAGGTAGGTGCGGAAGGCTTCGACGGTCTCGTCGGGGAGCCAGTTGTTCGTCTTCTCGAAGGCCTTTTCGCCGGCGAGGACTTCGTGCCAGGCGATCTTCTTCTCGCCCTTGTAGGCCTTCTCGACGGCGGCATCAAAGACGCGGACGGAGGCGCGCCAGATGTCGCGGCCGGTGCCGTCGCCTTCGATAAACGGGATGATCGGGTTGTTGGGGACGTTGAGCTTGTTGCCCGCACCCATCGTGATCGGCTGGCCCTGAATCGCAGTCATCGAAATCTCCGCTGCTTGAAGAACGTCGCCGATTGCCGAACGTGGCGATCTTGGTCGACTTTCCGTCGGTGTGTTAGAAACGTAGGCTTCGAGTGCCTTTCGCAAGGTCGCTCGTGGGCGGGCACCTACCACACTCACAAAGGGGCCGGCTAGCGGGACGCGCGCTCCGGGCAGTCGCCAGCGTCGACGAGGAGCTTCTTGGCGTAGTCGCCGTGGGTACCTGCGCAGACCGCCACCCGGATTGGCGGCGTCTCTGCGTCGCGCTTCAATTTGAGGAGCGAAAAGTACTTCACCGCGCTCAATACGCCGAGATCGACCCCTTTCGGGAACGCCGAAGCGACGCCGGGCACCGCCGCCTCCGCGGAAGCAATCTCCGCAAGTGCGCGTTCGAAATCCTTGGCATTGTAGGCTCTCAATGCCGCCTGCTTATGGACGCGCGGGTCCTTCGGATAGCGCTTGAGCCACTCGTCGAGGTGAGCGTTCCAGACGGCAACGCTATCGGGCCCCATCGGGTTCAGCTCGTTCGGGAGGAGGTCAAAGAAGACGCGGTCCCCCTCCAATGACTTGAATTCTTCGTCAAATTTCCGCTTCTGGTCGGCGCCAAAGTAGGACTCGGTGCGGGCGCTCGCCGCGTAGCCGGCGCCGATCGCGCGATCAAAGGCCTCCCGATCTTGGGAGTCACGGGCCTGTTCCGCCTGCCAAAGGAGCACGCGCGGATCGTCCGGAAAGCGGGACGCCCAGGCCCGAAAGAGCTCATTGTGGGGCCCGCTGTCCTTCGGAAGATCTTCGTTCGGAATCAGCGTTGCTGCAAGAGCGACTTCTGCGCGCATCGGCGCGTAGGCACGGCTCGGGATACGGGAGAGAGCGACGGCATTCAGCAGCACGGTCGCCGCGGCAAGCGCTGTCACGAGCGGCGCCGTGAGCGCGCGCTTCCAGGCGGTATGCCCATCCCGTTCGCGACTGGGCCCTTGTGGAAGTGGGCCCGCCGTCTCTCGCGGACGGGGGCATCCCCGTGGACGGCGAGCGGGAGCAGGCTCGGCACGAGAACGCGTGCAAGCTGCAACCGAATTCCGGTGCGGATCGGCTCCGCCAGGACCATGCCGGCCGTCACGACGCCGAGGATCGCCCCGGAAGCGCCGACGGAGAGGACGTTCCCTTTGTTGGCAAGGACCGACCCAAGAGAGCCGAAAAGACCCGAAATTCCGTAAAGAAGGACGAACCAGCGGGCGCCGATTTTCCGCTCCAGGAAGACGCCCGCCATGCCGAGGGCGACGCCGTTGAGCGCGAGATGCACCGGATCGGCGTGGAGGAATGTCGCCGTGAGCAGCCGGAAGTAGTCGCCGTCCCGGAGCGCCTCTTTTCCGAGGGCGCCCAGCGCTTGGAGGGTAAGAATATTCGGGGCGAAGCCGGTTCGCGGCGCGACCGGGAGCGCGTATTCGAGGAAGAGCCCGACGACGAGCACCGCCAGCAACGTGAACGTCGCCGTCATCGGCTGGGCCGGGAGTTCGCCGAGCGAGTCGGGGGCGCCCGGTTGTTCCAGGGCACGCAGAAGATCGTCGTGATCGGCTGCGCGAATCACGAGTGATTTCTTGAAGTTGCCCCACCAGCGATCGTAGGAAAGCTCGAGGTGGAGCGGCTCTTCACCGACGGCGAACGAGAAGGTGCGGCTGCGCGGGACAGGGCTTTGCACCGTGGCGACGAGGACGTGATCGCCGGCGCCGAGGTCGACGGCGACGTGGGCACCGGCCCGAAAGGAACCGGCGTGGACGACCACGCCATCCACTCGAAACTCCAAAGGAAAATCGACGGCGTAGAAGCCCGGCGGCGCGAAGGAAAGCACGACGGTCGCCATTAGAAGGCGGGATTATCGCGCCTTGCGCGTCGCTCCCAGCGCTTTGTCGAGGCGCCGCTCCGCTTCGGCGACGGCGTCGTCGACCCAGGCATCATGCCCTTCCTCGACGGGGGGCGCCTCGGGGGCGGTCCAGTCGAGGTGGATAGGCTGACCTTCGAGGGGGGCGTGGCCGGCGAAGGCCTCGCTGGAGAGCGCGATCGAAAAACGCCCCAGGTCCCGGTTGTCGGGACCGACGAGCGGGAACGAATGGCGGACCGTCGTAAAGCCATGCATCGGCTGTTTGCCAACGATTGGCCCCTCGTCGAAGGTCCCCCAAAGGGCGGAAAACGCATCACAACTCGACGTGCATTCCGGGCCGGTGATCACGGCGATGGCCGCGTCCGTCACGCGCTCAGCCGGTCGCGAAGGCACGTGGTCGCAGGCGTGTTCGTGGCCGGGCGCGTCCTCCCGAGAGCAGAGGAACGGGTACTCGAGCGTCTCCTGGTTCGCCGCCACCGCCTTCTGATAGCGGTCGACGAGCGCCTGGTTCCCCCAAAGAAAGGTGCGAGTTTCGTCCTCGGAGAAGGCCTTCGAGACGTGTACGGAAACGCGTTCATGCCCCCAGGGCTTCTTCGCGAACCAGCTTAGAAAAATGAACGGGTTGTAGCCGCCGTGATTCTCATGCAGGTCGACAATCACGCGTTCGTCGCGTTTGAGTGCGGTGGCAAGGAGATCGTGGTCGACTTTGATCGTGCGGAGGGCGGCGTCGGTCTCTCCGTGATTGATGTCGTACATAAATGACAGAAATTGAACGATGACCGGTCTCTTCGAGTCACGCGCAATGGGGCGGTAGACGCAGACGTTTGCTCCGACGGTCGCGACCGCGTACCCCTTATAAGCACCTGTTTTTTCTTGGTCGCAGGCGATCTTTGCCATCGGTGGTTCGTCGTCCACATCGAAGGTCTCCCCCGGCGTTTCGAAGGTCTGCGGGCGCTGGAAGCGGAGCGTGTGTTCACCGGACGCGCCCGAATGGACGATGCGCAGCGTACGGGTGTCCCCCTCTTTGGTACGTGTCCACGGCGCCGTCTGGTGGGTCGCCTCGCGGAGCGCTTCGTTACGCGAGGCATCCGGATTCAGCGCATTGCTGGCGAACGGATGTTGGGCAAGAAAAGCGGCGATCGACGCCCCTTCAATTGCAACAACTTCGTCCCCCACGGAAATACGCGTCTTGAGCGAACGGTCTTCGATCGCGGCGACGTAGGCGCGCACGTCGGAAGGGCCACTCCCGGCAACCGCGACGAGGTCGAGGCCGATCGAAAAGCGCTTCGGGCGCAAATCGTTGGGGGACGAAAGGCGGCAGTGGCGGTCGCCGAGGGCATTCTGGAGGTGCTGAAGGGCGATGATCGCATCGTCGCGCGTCGCCGCAGCGACAAATTCTTTTTGGAGAACAGGCTTTTGCGCCTCCCAGAACGGGCGCCGGCCCGCGGCGAATTGGTGATGAGCGTCGATGGTCGCGACGAGGGACGTGAAGAGCAGCAGGTACGAGAGCGGCACCGACGCAGCTACGGAGGCGACGGAGGGGGCCGTCGGCAGCGGGGCTCGTTGGGGCTCCTGGCTGGGAGGCGCACCGGGCGCGCCGCAGCCGGCGAGGAGGAGGAGGGTGCCACATCGTTTCGAGAATCGACGGATTGCCATCGGTCGCGAAGCTACCGGTTGCCGCGGTGCGTGTCCCCTGCGCGCACCCGGAGCGGCACGATTTCGAGGAGGATCGAGCGTTCGTGCGACTCGACCCCGGTTGCGAACGCCGACATCTTGCGTCGTGAGACGCGTTTGTTGCGAACTCCGCGCCGTCTCGCGCTTCGCGGACGGACGCTTTAGGGCGCACGAGAGGCCGTTTTTGAAATACGCTGCCGGGCCGCCCCGATGACCTCCCAGCCGGCCACCCCCCCTACCGCCGAGACGCCCCTCGGCATCGCCGTCCTTTCAGAACGGATCGGCGCTGGCGGAGCGGCGGATGTGTTCCGGTGCGTCGTCGGCGGGGTGCCGCTCGCCGTGAAAGTTCTGCGAAGCGAGTTTGCCCTCGATCGCGAAATGATGGACCGTTTCGCCCAAGAAGTGGCGGTGGTCGACGCGCTTCGCCACCCCGGAATTCCGGAATGTTATGGGCACGGGTTCACGAGCGACGGCAGGCCATTTGCGGCCTTTGCGCTCGTCGCCGGCGAGACCCTTCGCGACCGCATCAATCGCGGACCGCTGCTCTTGGCCGACGGACTTCGCATTCTCGACGACGTCCTTGAGATCCTGATTCTGGCCCACCAGAAGGGGATTGCCCACCGCGACATCAAGCCCTCAAACATCATGCTCGGGCCGGGCGGCCTCGTCCACCTGCTCGACTTCGGGCTCGCGAAGCTCTTCGAAGCGCGCGGCCATGACGAAGCGCCGATCTCGACGCTCGGCGTGCCTCTGGGGACCCCGTCGTATATGGCGCCCGAACAGGCGCTCGGGATCCGCGTCACAAATGCGGCTGATTTGTTTGGTCTTTCGCTCACGATCGCGACGTCGCTCGCCGGGCGCCCGCTCCGAACGGGGACGACGCTCGACCTGCTCCAAGGGGCGAGTCGGCCGTTCCCGCCGCTGCGAACCTTCGGTTTTCCCCTCCCGATCGCCGTCGAAGAGCTCCTCGACCGCGCCCTTTCCTTTGCTCCCAGCGAGCGTTTTGCGAGCGCGGAAGAGATGCAGCGGGAGACGCGGATCGCCGGCCGCGCGGTCGGTGTCCGCCTGCCGTTCCGCCCGGCGAACGACTCAGACATCGATGGAATCACAGCGATTTCAATGGTAGGCTCCCCATCGGCACCTCCGGGACCGCTGGAGGGTGCCCCGGTGGCACCGCTCGCGCTGCTCGCCCTCCCCGATGCGCCCAAATTCAGCGCCGCAATCCCGGCCAACCTGGCGAGCGACGTGCCGGTCCCCGCGCCGGTCGCCGACGTGCCGGTCCCCGCACCCCCACCGCGGCCCGCCGTGGAGTTCGCCGATCCGGCGCCTCGGCGGGCGGAGGCGAGCGACTGGAAGCCGCCGACGGAGGTCGGCCTTCCGCCACCGGTTTCTCGTGCACCGGTTCGAAGTCACTACGAATTTGACGATCGTGGCCCCGGCTCGCTCCCGATGCCGCGCCACGCCGGCGCGCCGCTCAACCTTGCTCCAACACGGACCGCCGAGGACGACGCGTCACGACGGCCGCGCACCTACTTCCTGATCGGCATCGTGCTTGGGCTCACCTTCGCGACGATCATCGTCGGGGCGGCGATCGCCATTTTGCGTTCGGCGCGTTGACGGGACCGGCCATGGACGGTGCACGGGAAACGATGAAGTGGCCGAGCGACGCCGAAATCGCAGCGACCGGTCTCCTGCCGCCGACGGTGATCTTTCGGCGTTTTTCCGACGCCGAGCTGGCAGCGCTCCCGGAAGCGATCGCCGCCTGGTACCCGACGGCGACCGTCGGCTCCGAGTCGGTCTTTTGCGACCGCGACTTCCTCAGGCGGGCAGCAACGAGCGTCACCCAAGAGACCGATCTTCTTGCGCTTCGCATCGAGCGGGACGACGAATTCGTCGGCTTTCTCTCCTTCGAGCGGCAGCCGGCGGCGCGCACGCTCCACGCCCGGTTGGGGCTCCTCGCCCCCACCGCGCGGACCGGGCTCCTCGGGGCGCTCGGCTTTCCGATGTTTGAAGCGATCGGGCGGCTTTGTGGCGCCGAGCTGCTCCTCAGCTGGGTGACGCTCGCCTCGCGCCACCAGCAAATTTTCGCCGAACGACGCGGCTTCCGGGCGGTTGGCGTCGTACCCGGCTTCGACCGCGACCGGCAGCCCGACGGCACCGTCCGGCGCGTTTACGAGGCGCTCTACGCGAAAGCGCTTGGCGACGAAGTGGCGCTCCGACCGGCGTCGGAGGCGCTTACGCCGGCGGTTCGGGCGCTCCTCGCGCTCATCGAGCCAGGCTGACGGCAAAAAGAAGCCTGCGCGGCTCCCGCCGAAGTGGGCCCGCCGTCTCTCGCAACGCCTCCGCTAGCGAATTTGCTGGCGGTCGCGAACGGACGGGCCCAGTGGACGGGGTCGCGCAGGCTCGTGTGCTCGATTTTAGACGTCAGTTCGAGGCGTTGCGACGCCTCGACGACGCCGTCGCAGGTGCACGTAGAACGCTCGGGCCTCATGCTGCAGACGTCGGCACCGAGCGTCTGATCGCAGGGGGTGCGCTTCACGCAGGCGAGAAGCGCGAGGCCAAGAAAGCCAGAAAGGAGAAGGCGCCCGGGCATTTGCGTGACCTAAGCGCTAG